>JAJYGO010000097.1 GCA_021785115.1 Chloroflexota bacterium
CTGACGGCCCGGACGGCGGGGTCGCGGCCCATCAGGCCCGGCCGGTGCCCCGGGCGAGCGGATCGGGCCGCCCGTCGAGCGCCTCCAGCACGCGCCACGGCGTCAGCGGCAGCTCGCGGAGCGGGGCGCCGATCGCGGCCGCCACGGCGTTCGCGATGGCGGGAGCGGCGGTGATGATCGCGCTCTCCCCGAGGCCTTTCGAACCGTAGGGTCCCGGCCCGTCGCCGCGCTCCAGCAGGTGGCTCTCGAGGGTCGCCGGCACGTCGCGCGTGGTGGGCAGGCGGTAGTCCAGCAGCGAGGGGTTCAGGAGGCGCCCGTCCTCGTAGATGCACTCCTCGAACAGCGCGTGGCCCACGGCCATCGCGGCGCCACCCTCCTCCTGGCCGTGCGCCGTGAGCGGGTTGATCACGGTCCCGGCGTCGCCCACGGAGACGAGCTTCGTGACCTCCACCTCTCCTGTCTCGGGATCCACCGCGACCTCCGCCGCGCCGACGGACCCCTCCCAGTACCCGGCGCGCATCCCGAACGCGGTCGGGGCGTCCGGATCGTCCGGCACGAAGTGGCCGACTCCGATGATCTCGCCGCCGAAGCGCGAGCCCGGGTCCTCGATGACCTCGCGGATGGACATCGGACGCGGAGCGCCCACGACGGTCCCGTCGCGCAGCGCGAGCCCCTCCGCCGCCACGCCGCAGCGGCCGGCAACCGCCGCGCAGGCCTGCCGCACGGCGTCCTCGGCGGCGCGCTGGACGGCCATGCCCAGCTGGACCGTCGAACGGCTGGACGACGTGCGCTGGTCGAAGGGCGTGGCGCCGGTGTCGGGGGTCGACACGCGGACCCGCCCGACGTCCGTGCCGAGCGTCTCGGCCGCGACCTGCGCGAGCATCGTCAGGGTCCCCTGGCCGATCTCGACGCTGCTGGCGAGGACCGTCGCCGATCCGTCCGCGTGCAGCCGGACGATCGCGCTCGACGGCAGACGCCCGCTGGCGCTGTTCTTGGCGCCCACGGCGAAGCCGACCCCGCACAGCCTTCCGCGGGCGTCCCGCCGACCGGGCGTGGACCGCATCTCCCCGGCGGCCAGGCGAAGGGCGGCGGGCAGATCGCAGTCGAGCGGGCGGTCGCCGGCCGCGAAGTCGTCCCCGAGGGAGAGCAGGTTCCGGAGTCGGAACTCCACCGGGTCGAGCCCGAGCGCGGCCGCGATCTCGTCCGTGTGGCGCTCGCACGCGTGGATCGGCTGGCTCGCCCCGAAACCGCGGTACGCGCCCGCGGGGACCCGGTTGGTGTAGACCGCCCACGCATCCACGCGGAGGTGCGGGACGCGGTAGGGGCCCGGACTGCGATAGCCCGCCTGCCGCACGACCCGCGGCCCCTGGTCGGCGTAGGCGCCGGTGTCGAACAGCAGGCGCACCTCGCGCGCGAGAATCCGCCCGTCGGCGGCGAGGGCCGTCCGGAAGGTCATGCGGGCCCCGTGCCGCGACGAGCTCCGGAACGACTCCTCCATCGAACACTCGAGCCGCACAGGAGCACGCACCGCGCGCGCGGCGAGGGCCGCCAGGGGGAGCACGTTCACGTACTCCTTGCTGCCGAACGAGCCGCCGACGAAGGGCACCCGGACGCGGATCGCAGACTCGGGCACGCCCAGCAGGCCGGAGAGCAGCCGTGCCATCAGGAACGGGTACTGGTTGGCGGCATGCACGGTCAGGCCCGGCCCGTCGGGCTCGACCACGACGACGTGGTTCTCCAGCGCGTAGTGCTGGATCGGCGGCACCCGGTAGATGTGCTCGAACACGTGCTCCGCGGAGGAGAACGCGCTCGGCGGATCACCGCGCAGGTCGTGGTACTGGCCCGCGATGTTGTGCGCGGGCTCCCATCCCTGCGCCCAGGCGCCGCCGAACTCGCCGCCCTCCGCCTGCCCGTGCAGCCGGGGCGCATCGTCCGCCATCGCGGCCTCGACGTCGGCGAGGACCGGCAGATCCTCGTACTCGGCGTCGACGAGGGCGGCCGCGCGCAGGGCCGCGTCGGCGGTGCGCGCCACGACGAGCGCGACGGGCTCCCCCTCGTAGCGCACGACGTCCTCGGCGAGGACCGGTGTGTCGCGCACGACCGGGCCGAAGCGGTTCGCGGTGAACAGGCGCCGCGCGTCGACCGCCGTGAGGACGGCGGTCACGCCGGGCACGGCGCGCGCAGCGTCGAGCGAACACGACACGATCCGTGCGTGCGGCACCGCGCTCCGCACGACGGCCGCGTGCTGCAGACCGGGGAGGTGCAGGTCGCCCACGTACGCGGCGCCGCCGGTGACCTTCGCGGCGCCGTCGCTGCGCGGCACCGGACGCCCGATCACGCGGAAGCGCTCAGCCACGGCCGCCGCTCCGGGGCCCGCCCTGCGCACCGTCCTCGGGCGGTGGAGCACCCCGTCCGGCCCAGCCCGTCCCGGCGCCGGCAGGATCGCGGTCGATCGGCGGGCCGGGCAGGTCGCCGGCGCCTGCGCCGCGGCCGAGCGTCGCCGCTCTCCGCACCGCCTCCACGATCCTGCGATACCCGGTGCAGCGGCACACGTTGCCCTCGAGCCAGGATCGGATCGTGTCCTCGTCGGGGTCCGCGTGGCGCTCGAGCAGCTCGGTGCACGCCATCAGGAGGCCGGGGGTGCAGAAGCCGCACTGGAGGGCGCCGCAATCGATGAACGCCTGCTGGAGCGGTGTGAGCGAGCCGTCCCGCGCCAGGCCTTCGATCGTCCTGACCTCGCGCCCGTCGGCCTCCACCGCCAGCACCGAGCACGCGCTGACGGCGAGGCCATCGAGCAGCACCGTGCACGCTCCACAGACCTGGACGCCGCACGAGACCTTCGTGCCCGTCAGCCCCAGGCGGTCGCGCAGCAGCGACGCGAGCGTCTCTCCGGGCTCCACGTCGAGCCCGTGGCGCACGCCGTTGATCGACGTCCGGATCGCGAGCACGCCGGCGTCCGGGTCAGGCACCCGTCGCCTCCGGGTCAGTCCCGTCCCGGCCGTCGGGCCGCGAGAGCGCGCTCCGGAGCGCCTCCGCGAAGTGCGCGAGTTCGTCGCGTCCCTTGCGCTCGACGACGCCGTGGCCGAGCGTCGCAAGCCGCCCCTGCAGCGCGACGTCGACGTCGACGGTGACGCGCGTCCGGCCGCCCTCCGCCTCGCCAAGCGTCGCGTCGAGGATCCCCTGCACCCGGCTCGCGACCCGGGCGTCCCGGCCGGTGGCAGCGACCGAGAACGCGCGCGGAGGGCGCACGTCCCGGACCTCGATCGCGAGCGGGAACGCGACCCGGAACGGACCCAGCGACTGGGTCACCGTGGCCGCGTACGAGCGGAAGGGTTCGATCGTGCGCACGTCCGAGCAGCCATGGATGCAGCCGGCGACCAGCTCCACGTCCCACAGGCGGTCCCAGACCGCATCGACGCTCCCGTCCACCTCGAACTCGTGCCGCAGCCTCACGCTCGCGCCTCCGCTCGATCCCGGCCGTCGATCGCGCCCAGCGCCTCCTCGACGGCCCGGCGGACCAGGACGGCGGCAAGGCGCCGCTTGTACGCCTCGGGACCGTAGATGTCGTCCACGGCATCGACCGCGTCCGCGGCGGCGAGCCCGCATGCGTGGGCCACCTCCCCCACGCGGCGGGTGGCTGCGTCCGCGGCGACCGCGGCCAGCCACGGCTCCGCGGCGAGGATGCGGGTCGGGCGCGGGCCGGCGCACCCGACGACGACCCGGGCGGCGATCGAACCCGGCGAGTCGCCCGACGGGGCGAGCGCGACGGCGGCGCTCACGGCCGGCCGCTCGAGCGTCCGGATGCGCCGGTACGCGAGGGCCTGGCTGCCCAGGGGGACGCGCACGGCGACGAGGACCTCGCCCGGACGCAGGTCGACATCGAACGGACCGAGCAGCCAGTCCTCGAGGAGGACGCGCCGAGTGCCGCCGGGACCGCGCACGAGCAGCCCCGCGCCCAGGGCGACGAGCACGGGAGCGACGTCCCCATGCGGCTCCCCGAAGCACAGGTTGCCGCCGACGGAGCCCACGTTGCGCACGCGCCGGTTGGCAATCACCCCCTCCACGGCCGCCAGCGCGGGGCAGCGTTCGCGCACCGTCGGCGACTCGGCGATCGACGTGTGCGTGGCCAGCGCGCCGATCTCCAGCTCGCCGTCCTCGTCCACGACGCGGATCGCGGACAGGCCGGGGATGCGCTTGAGGTCGACGAGGTGCCCGACCTCGAGGAGCCCCTCGCGCAGGACCAGCAGCAGCTCGGTCCCACCGGCGTACGCGCGCCCCGCCTCGCCATGCGCCTCCAGCAGGTCGACCGCCTCGTCGAGCGTCGCGGGACGATGCAGGGTGAACCGGGGGATCATGCCTGCGCACCGCGGCCGCCGCGAACGGCCGGCCGCGCCGACCGCGCGCCCCGCCTTCCGGCGTCCCGCCGCGGCCGGCGATCAGCCCGGGCGTCCATCACGGTCCGCGCCGTCCCCGCCGAACCCGGTCGAGTCGTGGCACTCGATGCGGTATCCATCGGGGTCGCGGAAGTAGATCGAGAGCCCGTACGGCGTATGGCGCGGCGCCTCGTATTCGATCCCCGAGGCCTCGAGCAGGCGCCGGACACCGTCGATTCCGCCCGGGCACCGGAGCGCGATGTGGTCGAACGACGCGGACTCCGCGCCGGTGCCCGTGGTGAGCCCGACACCCTGCGCCATCGAGACATACGGCCGCCCGCCGGCCAGGGCGCCGTGCTCCCGGACGGACAGGCCCAGGAGCTGCTCGTAGAACGCGACCGAGCGCTCGAGGTCACGGACGTGGAGCAGCAGGTGTGAGAGTCGCCAGATCCCGCTGCGGGGGGCGATCGGGAGCCCGTCACGGACCTCGCTCATCGCGCCGCCCCCGGCGCCTGCTCCGCGGTGTCGTCGGCGCCGGCGCCCGTGGCGGACGTGGCTCCCGCGTCGCTGGAGAGGACGCCGGCCCGCCCCCAGGCGTCCTTCGGTACCTCGTGGATGATCACGTGCAGGTGGTCCGGGTTCGAGCCGAAGTGCTCGACCATCGCGCTCGTGATCGCCGCCACGAGGCGACGCTTCTGCTCGACGCTCCGCCCGGCCCAGGCCTCGACGGTCACGACCGCCATCGGTTCGCCTCCTCTCCGGATGCCGGGACCGCGCCGCCGAGCTCCGTCGGAAGGACCGGACCCAGCGCCACCGGGAGGCCCAGGCCCGACTCGATCGCGCGGCGGTACGCGAGGTGAGCGAGCGCGATGTCCTGGCTCACGAGCCCCTCCGTGACGAGCAGGACACGCTGCCCGGGATCGGTCCGGCCGGCGTGCCGGCCCATCACGATCTCTGCGACCGTGGCGTCCACCCAGTCCGGCGCCGCCTCGCCGAACAGTTCGATGAGCTCGCGGCGGAGTTGATCGCGGCTGTCCACCACGAAGAGGTCGCTGCGTTCGGCCAGCTCCGCGCCGGGCTCCGCCGTGCCCACGCAGGCCACCACCGTACCGGGTCCGATCCAGCCCTCCTCCAGGACCGGCTCGGCGGCGCTCGTGGCCGTGAGCACCAGGTCGGCGCCGTCCGCGGCCTCCCGCGTGGAGCGCACGGCCACGGCCGGGATCCCGTACGTGGCCCGGATCTCGGCGGCGAACGTCTCGCGAGCCGCCGTCCGCCGGGCGAAGACCCGGATCTCGTCGAGCGCGAACTGGCTGGCGAAGTAGCGCACGCCGGTGCGGGCGAGCCGGCCCGCACCGACGACGGCCAGCCGCGATGCGCCCGGGACGGCGAGGTGGCGCGCCGCGAGTGCGATCGAGGCGACCGTGCGTTGCACGTAGTTCCAGCTCTCGTCGACGAGGGCGAGCGGCCGAGCGGTTGCGGGATCGATCAGCACGATGAGCCGGGTGCAGATCGGGGACGACTCGTCCGCCGGATGCGAGACGAGGCGGATCCCCGCCACCGGGATCGCCTCCAGCACGCAGGCCTTGACGTGGTAGTCGTTGCCCCACCGGTCCGGCGCGATGTTGAGGCTCCGCGGTGTCGGCCACTGGACGCTTCCCTCGGCGTCCCACCGGAGCGCGCGTTCGATCTCCTCCACCACGTCGGCGGGGGAGAGGAGTCGTTCGCACTCGGCGGCGCCGATCAGGATCGGGATGCGCACGGTCCCGCCTGCGGGCCTGGCCCGGCGGGCGTCGAGCTGGCGATCCCCGGTCATCTCCGTCCTCCAGTGCTCCACCCGCGCCGTCCCGTCCGGCATCCGCCCGACGGGCCGGCGTGCGTCCTTGTCATCCCCGCGTGATCCGCCCGCCGAGCACCACGGAGACCGGGTGCAGCGACGCGTCCATCGAACGCCGCGCCTCGAGCAGGGTGGGAGGGACGTCGGCCGGGTCGTGGACCACGCGCGATGGGATCCGCATCGCGTGGAGCAGGTCGGGCAGGGCGGCGCCGGTATGGACCGCGTACCACTCCTGCTCGCCGAGCTCGCCGCGGTACGTGGACAGCAGCAGGGTCGGGATGCCGAACGTTGCGTGGCAGCGGAGCAGGGCGTACGTCGCGACGAGGATGCCGGACGTCTCGATCACCATGAACGGCGTGCGCCCGCCCATCCAGGCGCCGGCGCAGATCGCCGCCCCCTCGCCCTCGTTCGAGGCCGAGACGGTGGCGAACGCGGGGTCCCGTGCCAGGGCCGACTGCAGCGTGTGGACCTGCGTCGCGGGGAGTGTCACCGCGAAGTCGAATCCGGCGTCTCGCAGCGCCGAGACGATCGCGGCGGCGTGGTCCTCTCGCATCTCGACTCAGGCGCTCCGCCCGACAACCGACGGCCGGAGGATCGTGATCGCCTCGGTCGCCTCGATGTGCCGCACGAACCGGTACTTGTTCTCGCGGCCATCCATCAGCTTCGGGGCGACCGGCGGCGTCTCTGGGCTCACCTTGACCACGAGGACGCCCGCGCCCGCGCGTCCGCCATCGGCGAACAGGTCGGCCAGCGCCGCGCGCGTCCCTTCGAGCGTGTCCGCCGTGCGGACCGACCCGATCCCGGCCGCACGTGCCACGGCCGCCAGGTCGGTGCGGCCCGCCGTAGCCGTGGGGAGGCCGCCCGTGGAGGCATAGGACTCGTTGTCGAAGATGATCGAGACGAGGTTCGGAGCCGGGTGGTTGGCGATCGTCGCGAGCGCGCCCAGGTTGAGCAGGATGCTGCCGTCGCCGTCGAGCGCCACGACCCGGCGGTGCGGCAGGGCGAGCGCGAGCCCCAGTGCCACGGGCGTCACGAGCCCCATCCCCATCGTGTACAGGTTCCCGTCACCCGGGTGCGCCATGTGCCATTCGAACGCGGTTCGGGCCACGTTCGTCACGACGAGCTCGTCCGAGAACAGCGGCGCGATCGCCTGCAGACACGCGTCGCGGCGGGGGAAGGCCGTGCGAGAAGTCGGCCCGCTCGAACTCGGCGCCGCGGCGTCGGGGAGTGCAGCGTGCGACGGATCCGGCGCGGGCGGCGGTTCGGGTGCGGGACGGGACATCCCAGCCTCCGGTCACGTGCAGCCCGGTTGCAGGGGGCCATCGGGTGGTGCAGATGGCCCGGCCGGGTTTGGATACAATACGGACCTTCTCGGGACCAGTCAACGTCACCACGCATACAAAACAGCGCCTGGGATGCCGTCGATACGGGAGGGCCGAGGATGGACGATCTGATCGTCGAGAAGCTCCGGGAGACGGCGCGGGCGCACGGGTGGCGTGGCCTCGTCCTCCTCTCCCCCGAGAACGTGGCGTACGCGGCCGGCTTCGTCGTCCCGTCGCATCCGCTCATGCGGTGGCGCCACGCGGCGCTGATCCTGCCCGTGGACGGCCCGGCCGAGATGCTCGTCGTCGACATGGAGGCGGGGACGGTGGCGGAGCACGTGCCCGGGATCGCGCTCCACGTGTACGGCGAGTTCACCGACGACGCGATGACGGTGCTCGCGTCGGCCCTCCTCGGGCATGGCTGGTCGAGAGGACGCGTCGGGCTGGAGCTTGGGTATCTCCCGGCGGCCGACGCGTCGCGGCTCGCCGGCGCGGCGTCAGGCATCGCGTTCGAGTCGTGCGACGAGGCGGTCGCGCTGTGCCGGCAGACCAAGACGCCGGCGGAGGTCGAGCGCCTCCGCGCGCTCAGCCGGCTCACCGATGCGGCCATCGGCGAGGCGCTCGCCTCTGTCGGTGCCGGCTCATCCGAGCTCGATCTCGGGGCGCGTGCCGTGGACGGGCTGCTCGCCCGTGGCGCCGACACGTTCCGGCTGCTGATCGTCGCGTCCGGCGAGCGCAGCGGATTCCCGAACGTGGGGCCGACGTCGCGGCGCCTGGTCCCGGGCGACCTCGTCCGCCTCGAGGTGTTCGGCGTGGTGGGCGGGTACCACGCCGGCGTCTGCCGGACCGCGGTCGTCGGGCCCCCGTCCGCCGAGCAGGAGCGCACGTGGAGCGTCATCCAGCGCGCCCGCGAGCGCGCTATGGCGGCGATCCGGCCGGGCGCCAGTGCGGCGGCCGTCTACCGCGAGTTCGCGGCGATCTTCGACGCCGCGGGGCTGCCCAGGATCGACTTCGTCGGGCACGGCATCGGCGTCTTCCTCCACGAGGCGCCGTACCTCGGTCGTTTCGGGGACGCAAGCCTGCGCGCCGGGATGGTCCTCGGCATCGAGCCGCTCGTCTACGCGCCGGGACGCGGCATGCAGAACAAGGACATGGTGCTGGTGACGGAGCAGGGATCCGAGCTCCTGTCGGACGTCACGCCGACGGAGCGGCTGTTCGAGATCGCGAGCTGATCGCGGCGGGGTCCGCGTCCACGTGGCGTCCGCGTCCCGGACGGGGCGCCCGCAGGGAGGAGAGCGATGCGCATCATCGGGTCCCGCTCGTACCTGGTGACGCTGCCACCGCGGCGCGTCCACAACTGGGCGAGCAAGATGCGCGCGCCGATCGGGCATCACTACCTGCTGCAGCTCCAGACGGACGAGGGCATCGCCGGGTGGGGCGAGGCGCCCGCGCTCGCCACGTGGGGCGGGCCCCACGGCATGTACTACGGCGAGACCGCGGCCACCGTCCGCCACGTCGTCGCGGACTACCTGCTGCCGGCGCTCGAGGACCAGGACCCGAGGTCGATCTCCGCGTGCCACGTCGCCATGGATCGCGCCATCAAGGGGCATCCGTACGCCAAGGCCGCCGTGGACATGGCGCTGTACGACATCGCCGGGAGGTCCGCCGGCATCCCCGCCTACCAGCTGCTCGGCGGCCGGCTTCGCGACGGCATCGAGGTCTGCCACAGCCTGGGGATCATGGACAGCGACGCCGCGGTTCGCGAGGCCGAGGCCGCCGTCGCCGAGGGCATCCGCACGATCAAGTGCAAGACGGGGCTCGATCCCGAGCGGGACATCGCGCTCGTGCACGCACTGCGCGCCGCCCTTGGCCCCGACGTCGTGCTGCGGGTGGACGCCAACGAGGCCTACCGGACGCCCCACGAGGCCGCGCGCGTGGCCCGTGCGATGGCCGAGGCGGGGGTCGCCTTCCACGAGCAGCCCGTCCCGGGATTCGAGGGGCTCGCGCAGGTCGCGCGCCTCACCGGCCTGCCCGTGATGGCTGACGAGAGCGCCTGGACGCCCCAGGACGTGCTCCGCCTCCGCGATCTCGACGCTGCGTCCATC
>JAJYGO010000085.1 GCA_021785115.1 Chloroflexota bacterium
GACCGACCGGGCCGGGCCTCGTGGCGGGCGGGCGCTCCCGGGCGTCCGCCTAGGGCTGGGAGGTGTCGGGCCGCGGGGCGGGGACGAGGTCGATGGTGCGCACGCGTCGCGTCCGGCCCGCCTCCGTCCGGACGTTCGCCGCCGGGATCACGCCCCCGGCGATCGACTCCACCACCGCGGTCTCGCCGGCGTACAGGCCCCCTCCCAGGATCGTGACCCGCATGCCGACCTCGATGCCGGGCCGGCCGGTCCCCGCCTGGCGGTTGATCACCGCCACGGTGGGCGGGGTCACCTGCGGGACGTAGGCGGGCGCCGGCCCCTTGGAGCTGCGGGGCGGCGGGTAGTTCGGGCGGCGCTTCTTGGTCACGAGCGCCCGCCGCGCCCGGCGCGGCGCTGGGCCTTCGGCGGCTTGGGCTCGCGGCCGGGGCGCGGGGGATTGGGCTGCGTGCCCGGCGGCTGGTTCGCCGGCGGGGCGACCGGCCCCCTGGCGCGCGCCGCCTCCACCTCGCGCTCGAACGCCCGGGCGGCCTCCGGCGGGATGGAGGCGTACCAGGCCGCCTCGATCTGCTTGGTCCGCTCGGACTCGGCAGCGCGGCGCGCACGCTCGTACGGCGACTGCTTGGTCATCGGGTTGCCCTCCCCTTCGTGGTTGCCGCGCTGGAGTGGACGGCCGGCGCGATCCCCGCCGCGCGGCGGAGCCGCTCCCCCGGCAGGGCGACGGGGTGGCGCGCGGCAGCGCCACGGACGTCACGGCCCGACGGCATGCCGCCTCGCCGCGGGGCGGGGGCGGCCCGTCGGCCGGCGCCACCGCGAGGGGCGGCGCCGGCGGAGCGGAGCCGGATCGGCTCGGCGCGCACGGAGCGGTCGGGCTCGAGTCCGGGGATCACCGTCGACGGCAGCGGCCGCTGGAGCAGCCGCTGGATGTCGCGCAGGAGGTCGGCCTCGTCGACGCAGACGAGCGAGATCGCCTGGCCGCCGACGCCGGCGCGGCCGGTGCGGCCGATGCGGTGGACGTAGTCTGAGGCGACCATCGGCAGCTCGTAGTTCACCACGTGCGGCAGCGCCTCGATGTCGAGGCCGCGGGCGGCGATGTCGGTCGCGACGAGGATCCCCACCCGGCCCGCCTTGAAGTCGCCCAGCGCGCGGACCCGCTGCGCCTGGCTCTTGTTGCCGTGGATGGCCGCCGCGGCGATCCCGTCCCGGCCCAGCTGCTCCGCGAGGCGGTTCGCGCCGTGCTTGGTGCGGGTGAACACGAGCGCCTGCGACACCCGGCCCGACGCCACGAGGTGGACCAGCGCCTCCCGCTTGCGCTCGCGGTCCACGGGGATGACCACCTGGTCCACGAGCTCCGCGGCACTGTTCCGGGGCGCCACGTCCACCGTGGCCGGGTCCACCAGCAGGCCCTCGGCGAGGTCGCGGATGTCGCTCGAGAAGGTGGCCGAGAAGAGCAGGCTCTGCCGCCGCGCCGGGAGCAGCGCCAGCACGCGCCGGATGTCGCGGATGAACCCCATGTCGAGCATCCGGTCCGCCTCGTCGAGGACGAGGATCTCGACCCGCGAGAGGTCGATCGTCCGCTGCGCGACGTGGTCGAGCAGGCGCCCGGGCGTGGCGACCACGATCGGGGCGCCCTTGCGCAGCGCGCTCGCCTGGGGGCTGAAGCCGACGCCGCCGTAGATCGCCGCCGAGCGGACGGGCCGGTGCCGGCCGTAGGTGCGGACGCTCTCCTCGACCTGGAGCGCGAGCTCGCGGGTGGGCGCCAGCACGAGTGCCCGGACCGGCGGGGGGACCCGGCCGGGGGCCGCCGAGCGCGCCGTGCCGGCGGGGTCGCCCTCGCCGAGGCGCTGGAGCATGGGCAGCACGAACGCGGCCGTCTTGCCGGTGCCCGTCTGGGCGGCGGCCAGCAGGTCGCGGCCGGCGAGGACGATGGGGATGGCCTTGCGCTGGACGGGCGTGGGCTCGGTGTAGCCCTCGTCGACCACTGCGCGCAGGAGGTGGGACGCCAGCCCGAGGCTGTCGAAGGACATGGAGGATGCGCTCCTGAGGGCCCTCCCGCAGCAGCGGGGCCCGGTCAGGGCAGGCAGTTGGATCGAGATCGGGCGGCACCATGGCCGCGGACGCAGACCGGAGCGTCCATCGAGCGCGAAGAGGGAGAGTGTACCGCATCTGCGCTCGAACCCCCGAGAACGCAGGCGAGGATCGCCCGGGGCGCTCCCCGGATCGGGCGTAGAGTAGGGTCCCGGCATCCCGCCGGCAGCCGCTGCGAGGTGCGGGATTACCAGTCAGGCGCTTGTCCCGAGTTCGGGAACGTTCCACGGCGCCGCGGCGCCACCCCTGCTCGATCACGACGCGCTCCGAGAGCCCACCGCGCAGGAACTGGCAGAGACAGCCGAGGAAGAGGTCGGCGTGGCGGCCATCGCGCAGCCCGCCGTCGACGATTCCGTCCGGATGTACCTGGCGGAGATCGGCCGGACCTCGCTCCTGACATCGGAGGAGGAGGTCATCCTCGCCAAGGCCGTGCAGCTCGGCGAGGACCTCGGCCGGGCGCCGTGGCGCGGCATGGTCTCGCTGCGTGAGTGGACGCTGCACGACACCGAGCGCGCGACCCGGATCGCCAAGCCCCAGCACCGGCTGAGGTTCGGGCCCGAGGCTGCGGCCATGGTCGTCGACGCGGTCGCTGACGACGCAGCCCGCTGTTCGCTGCCCGTCTCGCCCGACTTCGGCCTCGCCAGGGCGGCCAGGTCCGCCCCGTCGGCGGACACGGCGTCGCTCCTTCGCGAGGCGGCCCGTCTGGTCGCCGAGTACAACCGGACGCGCTCGGGCGAGGACTTCCTCGTGCTCCTCGACTTCGCCTACCTCTCCGTCCACAACGGCGACCTCGACTCGCGCGACAGCCCCGGCCTGCGAGCGGTCTACGACTGGACGCGCGAATCCGTTGCGTACCCGGCGCTCCAGCGCTGGATCGAGGCCGGCCACGACGCCAGCCTGCTCAAGCGCCTGGGATACGACCCGGCCGTTCCCGAGGGCACCAAGCTGCATGAGCGGGACGGCGAGCTCGTCCGGGTCGGGCTGGCCGCGCGCGAGCAGCTCACGGTCGCGAACCTGCGCCTCGTCGTGTCGATCGCGAAGCGCTACTTCGGACGGGGCGTCAGCTTCCTCGCAATCATCCAGGAGGGCAACCTCGGCCTGATGCGCGCGGTGGAGAAGTTCGACTACGAGCGCGGCTTCAAGTTCTCTACCTACGCAACGTGGTGGATCCGCCAGGCCATCGGCCGCGCGATCGCGGACCAGGCCCGCACGATCCGCGTCCCGATCCACATGGTCGATGCCATCAACCGCCTGGCCCGCGTCTCCCGCAAGCTCACGCAGGAGCTGGGGAGGGAGCCGACGATCGACGAACTCGCCGACGCGTTGTCCGCTGGCCAGCCAGTGGTCGTCCTGCCCGACAAGGTCCGCGAGATCATGCGTGCCAGCCGGCAGACCATCTCGCTCGACACGCCGCTGGGGGAGGAGTCGGAGGCGACGCTGGGCGACCTCCTCGAGGATCACGGCGCGCTTGCGCCGGCCGAGGCGGCGACGCGCCAGTTGCTCAGGGAGCAGGTCGATGTCGTGCTCGGCTCCCTCACCGGCCGTGAGCGGCGCGTCATACAGCTCCGGTTCGGGCTCGAGGACGGCCGGTCGAGGACGCTGGAGGAAGTCGGCCGCGAGTTCGGCGTGACGCGCGAGCGCATCCGCCAGATCGAGGCCAAGGCGCTGCGCAAGCTGCGGCACCCCTCGCGGAGCCGGAAGCTGCGGGGGTACCTCGAGGACTAGGGGAGGCGAGGGGTGGGCGTTGGCGGCGAGGTTGCCGCCGTCGTCCGCGTCGCCGCCGGAATCGAGACGGCCCCGGGGCGTTGGCCCCGGGGCCGTCGCAGGCCGCTGAGATCTACCGGCTGCGGAAGCAGTCGGAGCAGTAGACGGGCTTGCCGCTGGTCGGGTTGAACGGGACGCGGGCCTCGCGCCCGCAGCTCGAGCAGGTCGCCGAGAACATCTCGCGCGGCCCCGAGCTGTAGGAGGAGCGGCCGGACCCGTAGGACGAGCCGCCGTAGGACGAGCCGCCGCCGTAGGACGAGCCGCCGTCGCGGGCGGCCTTCTTGGCGGCCCGGCAGGACGGGCAGCGGCGGGGCTCGGTGAAGCCCTTCTGGGCGTAGAAGTCCTGCTCGCTGGCGGTGAAGGTGAACTCCGACCGGCAGTCGCTGCAGGTGAGGGTGCGATCCATGGTCACGAAAAACTCCTTGCTCCGGCCGGTCGAGCGGGTTCCTGATGACCCGCATTGCGGCGAGAGAAAGGAGTTCCGATGGCTTTGGCCGGATATGGGTGCTGGTACCCGGCACTCCCGGGCTGCCGCGAATGGTGCGGCACGACGGGCGCGCGGTCAAGTGGGATTGTCAGCGTCCCTCCGCGACGGCGTGCAGGCGGGGCCCGCCGTAGAGCGCGAGGCGCCCACCGCCCGGCTCGATGACGACCTCCTGGGTGTTCACCCTGGAGGTGCGCCGGACTCGAGGCGCAGCGGCTACTCCCAGCGGAAGAAGCGGGCCGAGACCGTCAGGCACACGAGGAACCAGCCTGCGAGCACGGCCACGTCCACGGGCAGCGGCGCGAACGCCGAGCCGCTGACCATGACCTGCCGCAGCGCGTCGCCGAGGTAGGTCAGCGGCAGCAGCGTCGCGATCGGGCGCAGGACGCTGGGCATGATCTCGAGCGGGAAGAAGACGCCCGAGAGGAACATCATCGGGAACTGGATCACCTGCACGATGCCGTTGGCCGCCTCCTCGGTCCGGGCGAAGGCCGCCACCACGTAGCCGATCGAGATGAAGCTGAGCGCGCCGAGCACGACCAGCGCCGCCATGACCCACAGCGAGCCCAGGACCTGGACCCCGAACACCGCCACCCCGATCCCCACGATCAGCACCGCCTGGACCAGCCCGATGAGCAGCCGCAGCAGCACGTTGCTGCCGACGAGCGTCCAGCGCGGCAGCGGCGTCGCGCCGAGGCGCTTGAGGATCAGCTTCTCGCGCTGGGCGACCAGCGGCACGGCCCCGAACACGCCCAGCTGCATCAGCGCCATGCCCAGGATGCCGGGCACGAGGTACGCGGCCGAGGTGAGGTCCTGGGTCTGGAGCGTGCGGTCCGTGACGCCCAGGGCCGGCGAGCGCCCGGTGAGGGTGACGTTGAGCGAGGCCACGACCTGGCTCGCGACCTGGCGGATGGTGGTGCTGGCGGTCTGCTGGCTCGGGTCGGTGTAGACCTCCAGCGTCGCCGCACTCGACGGCCCCGCCGCGCCCGGCGAGCCCGGGCCCCCGGACGCGGCCGCCACGGACGCCCCCAGCCCGGCCGGCACCACGATGATCCCGTTCAGGGCACCCTTCTGCATCGCTTGGCGGCTGGCCTGGAGGGTGCCGTCCTCGAGGTGGAGCAGGGGCACCTGGCCGAACGCCTGCCGCAGACCCGCCGACGCGGCCGTGCCGTCCTGGTCCACCCAGCCCACGTTGTAGGTCGTGTCGCCGCCGCCCGAGAAGATCGCCCCGAACAGCAGGATGAAGATCACCGGGAAGGCGAGCGTCCAGAACAGGGCCGTCCGGTCGCGCACGAAGCTGCGGATGTTGGCGCGGGTGAGCATCACGAGGGCGTGCATCGCGGCCTCCTTGCCTCCCGGGCGGCTACTCGCGCAGCGCGCGGCCGGTGAGGTCGAGGAAGACGTCCTCGAGCGTCGCCCGCCGGATGCCGAGGTTGCGGGGCTCCAGGCCGAGCTGCTCGGCCCGGCCCAGGAGCGCGCCGATCGTCGCGGAGACGTCTCCGGTGTACAGCACCGTCACCCCGTCCTCGAGCATCGCCCGCTCCACGCGCGGCAGCTGCTCGAGCTCCGGGACGGAGAGCCCGGGCAGCGTGTCGAAGAACACGGCGCGCTCGTGGAACCGCCGCGTGACGAGCGCCTCCACCGTGCCCGACTCCAGCACGCGGCCGTGGTCCATGATCGCGACCCGGTCGCACAGCTGCTCCGCCTCCTCCATGTAGTGGGTCGTGAGCAGGACCGAGGTGCCGCCCTCGCGGAGGCGCAGGACGAGGTCCCACAGCGAGCGCCGGGCCTGGGGGTCCATGCCGGTGGTCGGCTCGTCGAGGAACACGAGCTCCGGCTCGTTCACCAGCGCGAGCGCGACCGAGAGGCGCTGGCGCTGGCCGCCCGAGAGCTGGCGCGTCTGCGCGTGGCGCCGCTCGCCCAGGTCGACCGCCTCGAGCAGCCACGCCGTCGGCCGGCTGCGCGCGTAGAAGGAGCGGAACAGGTCGAGGACCTCGACGACGGTGAGGAACGGGTACAGCGCCGCGGTCTGCAGCTGCACGCCGACGCGCTCCTTGATGCGGTCGGCGTGGTGGGCGGCGTCGATGCCCAGGACCCGCACTGTGCCCTCGTCGGGGCTCCGGAGCCCCTCGAGGATCTCGACCGTGGTCGTCTTGCCGGCGCCGTTGGGCCCGAGCAGGCCGAAGATCTCGCCGCGGTGGACCTCGAAGCTGATGCTGTCGACGGCCTGGACGTCGCCATAGCGCTTGCGGAGCCGGGCGACCTCGATGACGGCGCCGTCACCGGTCGCCGGCGTCGCCGCCCCGTCCTGGCCGCTCGGGCTGATCGCCATCGGGGGCAAGTCTAGCCAGCCGTCGGATCGGCGCAGGATTCGGCCCCGGCTGTACCGGCGGACTCCCGATCAGGCGGCCCCGCGGTCGGCCCGCGGGCCTGCTACGGCCGCCCGGGGCGGGTCGGAGGCTGCCCCGGGATGTTGGCGGCCTCGGCGACCGCGGCGGCCACAATGGCCGGCGACACGCGGGCGACGCCCGAGGGTCCGCCGATCCAGATTGTCCCGTCCGGGGCGATGGAGACGGCCCCGGGCGCGATGTCCGGGACCGCGACCACGGCGCGGCCGCCGCTGAACCGGATCAGCCCGGCGTCGGTCCAGGTCCAGGCCGCCCCGTCCGGAGCGATGGCGATATGCCCGGCCCACCCGTCGCCGACGGGCCTCACCGTCCAGCTGGACCCGGACTGGTGGGCGATCCAGACTCGGCCCGGGGCCCAGGTCCCGCTCTCGCTCAGGGTGGCCCAGAGGCTGCCGTCCGGGCCGACGGCGAACCGCCCGGGGACGAGCTGGCGCGTCGCCGGCTGCGGGATGGCGACCGTGACCCAGTGGCCGCCGTCGTACCGCCCGATGGGCGCCAGCGGCGAGTCGGGGCTGGTGGCCCAGACGCTTCCGTCCGGGGTGACCACCACGTCCGATGTCGCCAGCGGCCACCCGATCCGCGTCCATGCCCCGCCCTCCTGCCGCCAGGCCTCGACCGCCGGGTCCCAGACGCTGAGGGCCCACACCGTGCCGTCCGCCCCGATGTCCGCCGCGGCGTAGAAGCCGTCGTCGAGCACGAACCACCGGCCGCCGCGGCGAACGTCGAGGCCGCGATACGAGGCCACGGCAAGCGTGCCGTCGCGCCCGATGGCGAGGTCGATGATCCATGTGTCTGGACCCGAGGACGGGAGCGGAACCGGCGTGCACCGGCCGTTCGCCACGTGCCAGAGCTCGTTGTCGGCCGCCCACGCCTCGGTCGCCGAGACGGCGACGATGACCTGCCCGACCCTGCAGGTGGCGGCCCGCGGGCCGAACCCGACCCAGCGGCTCCCGTCGAGGCGGGACAGGCCGTCGGCCGTGACCGCGACCACCCCGTCTCGAGAGGCGACGATGGCGTTGACCGTTGGCATCCACGCGGCCCCCGGCGTCGGCAGCCCGTCGCCCGGCCCGTAGGCCGTCCAGCCTGCGCTGCCCAGGTGCGCCACACCGGCCCCGGGCAGAGGGCCGGGGTCGACGTCCTCCGACTGCGCCTGCGCCGGGCGGGTTCCGGCCGCCGCCCAGAGGCTGCCGTCGGGCGCGATGGAGAGCGACAGCGTCCCGGTGAGCTCGACGGTGCTCCCGCCGCGCGCGTCCGCCCAGGTCGTGCCGTCGAACCGGGCGACCCCATCCTGGCCGCCCGCCCACACGGTCCCGTCGTCGCCGGCCGCGAGCACGGCCACGTCGCGCAGGCCGTCGTCGTCGTACGTCGTCCACTGCTTTCCGTTGTAGCGCGAGACCGAGATGTACCCGTCCGACCCCAGGTCCGTCACCCAGACGTCCCCGCGCCGGTCGATCGCGATCGCGCCGGCCCCGGGCCCTACCGCGTCGCGGCAGACCTCGGTCCACGCCTCGCCGTCCCAGTGGAAGACACCGACGTCCGTGGCCACCCAGACGGAGCGGTCGTACGCCTCGGCCAGGCCGGTGACATAGCCGACCGCCGGGAGGCTGTCCCGCATCGCCTGCCCGTCGAACCAGGCCGGCCCGAGCTGCTGTCCGCCGAACAGCCACACGCCGCCGTCCCGGGCGGCGGCGATGGAATACCCGCCGAACAGCGCGTCGTCGTCCACCGTCCAGGTGCCGATCGCCTGCCCGGTCGCGTCCAGGCGGGCGAGGTGGCCGCCCGCCATCGACCAGAACCCGGAGACCGCATCGGCGACGAGCTGGCCGCCCGCCGGCGACCAGGCCGACAGCGTCTCCAGGCCGGTGGGGTGGAGGGCCCGGGGATGGCGCGCGATCGGCCCGGGCAGCGCGACGGTCCGCGGCGTCCGGCACGACGCCTGGGCCGGGATCGGCGCCAGCGCGTTGCCTGGCATGGCCGACGGCACGACGGCCACCGGCGGCAGCGTCGGCGGTGGCGAAACGGCGGGCCGGTCCGGCGCCTTGCCCAGCACGCCGAGCGCCACGACCGCAGCCAGCCCGGCGCCCACGAGCGCGACCGACCGCCAGGGACGTCCACCCTCCTGCGCGACCCTCGCGGGCGTCAGACTGAACGACATCGACGCGCCTCGCTGCGACGCCTCGCGCGCCGCGGCCCGTCAACCCTCGTCGGGCCGCCGCCGGCGCGCAAGAGGCGTTCGTCGCCAAACGCCGCGCGGGCGCATGGCCCGTCGAGCCGCCGGAGGCGGCCGGGCGCTCCCGGTCAGGGCGCCAGCTCGGTGCGGCCGCTTGCCCCGACCGTCCCGTCCGCGTGTCACAGCTCCGGATAGTGGGTGACGTTCTGGATGTCGCGGTACAGCGGCAGCAGCCGCTGATACGTGCGCCGGTAGACCCGCTCGTAGATGCCGCGGTAGACCTCGACATTCGCGGGGATCGGCTCGAACCGATCGCCGATGCGGGTCATCGCCTCCGCTGCGGCCCTGAGGTCCGGGTACGCCCCCATTCCCACCGCCGCGTCCATCGCGGCGCCCACGATCGAGGTCTCGCTGGTGTGCGCCCGCGAGACGGGCAGGTCGAAGACGTCCGCGGTCATCTGCATCAGCACGTCGCTCCGCGAGCCGCCGCCCGATGCGCGGATCTCTGTGATCGGGACCCCCGTCTTGCGCACCGTCACGTCGGCCCCCTCCTTGAGCGCGTACACGATCCCCTCGAGGATCGCCCGGTAGACGTAGGGACGCGTGTGGACGGCCCCGAAGCCCAGCAGCGCGCCCTTGGCGTACGGCGCCTGCTGCGGGGCGGGCGTCCAGTAGGGCTGGCAGACGAGCCCCTTGGAGCCCGGCGGG
>JAJYGO010000329.1 GCA_021785115.1 Chloroflexota bacterium
CCGATCGTCGTGACGGTCGCGATCCGGACGCCGGCCATGATCACGGGAAGCGCGACCGGGATCTCGACGCGCACGAGCCGCTGGAGCCGCGTGAGGCCCATCGCGTCGGCCGCCTCGAGCACGTCGCCGGGCACGGCGTCGAGACCGGCCAGGATGTTGCGGATCAGGATCAGCAGCGTGTACCCGACGAGCCCGACCTCGGACGTCGTCGTGGAGAGTCCGGTCACGGGGATCAGCAGCACGAACAGCGCGAGGCTCGGGATCGTGTAGATCACCCCGGCGACCCACGTGATCGGCCCCTGCGTCCGCGCGTAGCGGTGCGCGACGAGCGCGAGCGCGAACGAGAGCGTCAGCCCGATGACGATCGCGATGACGGTGAGCTCGACGTGCTGCCCGAGGGCGGCGGCGATGTCGTCGAGGTGGTTCGCGACCCAGCTCCAGCGGATGAGCGGCTCGTTGGGCACGCGTCAGGCTCCGGGATCGGCCGGCGCGGTCGCGGCGGACGCGGGCGAGCGCTCGTCTTCCTCGTCCTGGAGGAGAGCGGTGATCGAGTCCAGGCTCGCGAGGCCGCGAGGCCGCCCGCCCTCGTCGACGACGATGCCGGTCCGCACGCCCTCGTCGAGCAGCAGCGAGAGCGCGTCGCGGAGCGTGGTGTCGAGCCCGAGGAGCGGCGAGAGCCTGGTCACGCGCCCTTCGTCGAGCCGCGCCGTCCCGGGCCGCAGAGCGCTGTCCGCCCACCCGATCGGCACGCCGTCGGTGTCGACGAGCAGCACCCACCGCGGGAGGCGGCCGCCCTCGCGGCGCCGGACGTCCGCCGGCGTCTCGTCGGGCGTCGCCACTGGAGCGGGTTCCAGTGGCAGGTCGCGCACGTGGCGGAGCGTCAGGCGCTTGAGCGCCCGGTCTGCCCCGACGAAGCGCGCCACGAAGTCGGAGGCCGGTCGGGCGAGCAGCTCGGCCGGCGGCGCGAACTGCGCGAGCGTCCCGCCCTCCTGCATGACCGCGACGAGGTCGCCCATCTTGATCGCCTCGTCGATGTCGTGCGTGACGAACAGGATGGTCTTGCCGAGCTCGCGCTGGAGCCGGAGGAGCTCGTCCTGCAGGCGCGCGCGCACGATGGGATCGACGGCGGCGAACGGCTCGTCCATCAGCAGGAGCGGGGGATCCGCCGCGAGCGCGCGCGCGACGCCGACACGCTGCTGCTCGCCCCCCGACAGCTCCGACGGGTACCGGCGCATGTACCGCGCCGGGTCCAGCCCCACGAGCCGCAGCAGATCATCCGCCCGCTCGCGCCGGCGTTTCGCGGACCAGCCGAGGAGGCGCGGCACGACCGAGACGTTCTCCGCGATCGTCTCGTGCGGGAACAGCCCGACCTGCTGGATCACGTAGCCGATCCCGCGGCGAAGCTCGACCGGGTTCTGCGCGGCGATGTCCTGCCCGTCGATGAGGATGCGGCCGGCCGTCGGCTCGATGAGCCGGTTGACCATCTTGAGGCTCGTGGTCTTGCCGCACCCCGACGGGCCGACGAGGACGCATGTGGCGCCGGCGGGGACGGAGAAGCTCAGGTCATTTACGGCGGCGGGTCCGTCAGACCGGCCGCCGTACTGCTTGCTGACGTGCTCGAAGGCGACGGTGGCGGCGCGATGCGTGGCGCGGGATCGGTCGGTCGTCGATGTGGACAGCGCGGGGTCCTCGGGTGCGTACGGCATCCATCGTACCGGCTGTCCCCGCGGCCGCTCCCGAACCCGCCGGCCCGACCAGCACGCGAACCTCGGCCGGAGCCGCTCACGCCGAGCCGGCCCCGCCGCCGCGGCCCGCCGCGATCAGGGGCGCTCGGCGACCTCGAAGCCGGCGAGCCGCCACACCGCGAGGACGGTCGCGGCTCCCGCGACGAGCGCGCCGAGGCCGACGGATCCCGCCAGCGACAGGTGCGCCGGCAGCGCGGATGGCTGGATGGGGTCGAGCGCGGCCGCCACCCCGAGCACGTACTGGTGCACGCTCGCGAGCCGCGTGCCCGCGAACAGCCCCGCGATCACGCCCTCCCACAGGTACACGTAGATGAGCCCGACGATCAGGGCGTGGGTGGTGAACAGGCTGAGCACGACCGCGATCGTCGCGTAGATCAGCGCACCCCATGCGATCCCGACGACCGAGGCGACGACCAGCCCGTAACCCGCCGAACCGGGCAGCGAGACGAGCAGCGCGACGGCCGCGGAGACGCCGACGATCACCGTGGTCGTGGTCGCGGCGACCAGGATCTTGGCGGCGACGATCTCGCGCCGCGGGACGGGCCGCACGAGCAGGTAGACGATCGTGCCGTCCTCGATCTCGCCGCCGAGGACAGAGGTCCCGAAGATCAGCGCCACGAGCGGCAGCAGCGTCGTGACGACGATGCCGTTGAGGAGATCGGCCGACCAGCCCTGCGGGTCCTCGCCCGACACGAGCCGGTAGATGACCGCCACGAGCACGGGGATCGCGCCGGCGAGCACGGCGATGACCGCCCGCCGGCGGCCGAGCGCCTGGCGCATGGTGAGCACGAACAGCTGGCGGAAGACCCCGTTGCGGCTCATCAGTGCCTGCCCGTCCGCACGGGATGGCGGCCCGGTCGCCGCGCCACCGGCCCGGCCATCAGCCGGCCACCAGGTAGCTGAACACCGATTCGAGGGTCTCGTCGGTCGGGCGCAGCTCGTACAGGGAGACACCCGCGGAGGCTGCGACGCGCGCCACGAGGCGCGTGAACGAGCCGTAGTCCGCCGCGCGCACGTCGAGCCCGCCGTTCGCGATCTGGACGCCCAGCACGGCGTCCTCCGTGAGGAGCCGGGCGGCGATCGCCCGGTCGTCGCTCGTGCGGAGCGTGAACGTGTGGGGCCGGTCGGTCATGAGCCGCCGGATCGCGCGGTAGTCGCCGGCGGCGGCGAGCCGTCCCGCGACCATCACGAGGACCTGCTGTGCGAGCCGCTCGACCTCCTCGAGGATGTGGGACGAGAACAGGATCACGCGTCCCTCCCGGGCCATCCCGTCGAGGAGCGTCATCATGTGCAGGCGTTGCCGCGGGTCCATCCCGTTGAACGGCTCGTCGAGCAGCAGGATGCGGGGGTCGTGCACGAGCGCCGCCCCGAGCTTCACGCGCTGGCGCATGCCCTTCGAGTAGCCGGCGATCGGCCGGTCCGCCGCCTCCTCCATGTCGACGAGCGCGATCGCGCGCCGCGCCGCCGCCTCGGGATCCGGGAGGCGGGCGAGTCGGGCGGACAGCAGGGCGAACTCGCGGCCGGTCAGGAACCCGTACGCGGCGTCCCGCTCGGGAGCCAGGGCGACGTGCCGGTAGATCGCGGGGTGTTCGCGGGCGGGCTGACCCTCGACGAGCACGGCTCCGCTCGACGGGGCCAGGAGCCCGGCGAGCATGTTGAGCAGCGTCGACTTCCCGGCTCCGTTCGGGCCGAGGAGGCCGGTCACCCCGGGTCCGACCGCGAAGGTCACGTCGTTGACGGCGACGACGTTGCCGTACCAGCGGGCGGCGTGGACGGCCGCGAGCGGCGCGGTCGAGGGGTCGAACGGGGGTCGGCTGGGTTCGGCCACGTCTCCCGGCCCTCCCCAGAGCGTCCCCGGGCGCCGTTCGCCCGCCGGGCCGCTCACGCCGCGATCCTGTGGAAGCGCCGCAGGACGACGGCGATCCCGATGGCGGCATAGACGAGCGCCGCCAGCACGTAGACCCAGCCGGCGAGGTCGGCGCGCGCCAGCGCGTCCTCGGGGGCGGTGCCGAAGAACCACCGGACGGCCCCGTCACCGACGAGCGAGGGGCTCAGCAGGACGGCGTCGTGGGTCCACGACGTGAACTGGGAGGCGGCGGCAGTGGGGGGCGGCGTGATCGACGCGATGAGCGAGCCGAGCCCGTCGGCGATGAACCAGTACGCGACGATGCCGCCCGTCGCGTACGCCCGGCGCGGTGTGAGCGACGCGATCGCGAGCGCGACGCCCGTGACCTGCAGTGCGACGACGATCCCGCTGCCGAGGATCAGCCCGGGCTGGTCGGCGTTGTTCGAGAGGTACGACACGGGGTCGGACCGGACGAGCGCCGTGCCGAGATACAGCACGAACTCGGGGATCAGCGCGATCGCGAGCATCGCGGTGAGCAGCGCCGCGAGCCGCGCGACGGCGTAGTCGCGGCGCTCGAGCGCCCGCGAGAAGTACAGCGACAGGACGTGGTGCCGCTGGTCGCGGCTTCCGAGCTCGGGGGCGACTGCCGCGCCGAACAGCACCATGACGGTGCCGACCAGCGAGAAGTAGTTGTCCAGCCTGACCGGGCGCAGCGCCTCCCCGGCGAGCGCGGTCACGCCGAGCTCGATGAGCGCGGGCACGAGCGCGATCGCGAAGAGGCCGATCGGGATCACCTTCGAGCGGGTGCTGCGCCCGATCCCGAACGACGCCGCCAGGCCGTGCAGGTACAGCGACCGGAAGGCGTACGCCCTCCCCAGCCGCTGACCGCGGTAGCGCTGGTACCCGAGGTCGTAGATGCTCCCCGAGGTGCCGATGCGATCGGCGGAGACGGCGCCCGGCCCGTCGGCGCTCATCGACGATCCCGCTGGCCGGCGGGCGCGGCCTGTGTGGTCGACGGCGCCGGGGCTGCCGCCGCGCGCTCGTCCGACCGCATCTGCTCGTCGCCCGTCGACGCGACGAACGGCGCCTCGCCGCGGAACAGGTCCTCGAGCTGGTGGCGCCGCTGCTCGACACGCACGAGCGGAAGCCCGAGCTCCGCGACCGCGTCGCGCACGAGGTCGTAGGGCGGCGGTCCGTCCAGGTCGACGAGGACCGTGCGGCCCTCGCGGGTCACCGCGCGGCCCGCGTTCGCGAGCGCCTCGGCCAGCCGGTCGGCACCGTCCTCGACCTCCACGGTCAGGACGCGCGTGAGCGCGGTGAACCGGGCCAGCGGCGCCGACGCCACGAGGCGGCCGGAGTCGATGGCGACGAAATGGTCGCACACGCGTTCGACCTCGCCGAGGAGATGCGACGCCATCACGATGGCGATGCCGAAGTCCGTGCCGACACGCCGGACGAGCGCGAGCATCTCGTCCCGCCCCGCGGGGTCCAGCCCGGACGTCGGTTCGTCGAGGAACAGCAGGGCAGGATCGTGCACGAGGGCCTGCGCGAGCTTCACCCGTTGCTGCATCCCCGTCGAGTACCCGCCGATCGGCCGGTAGCGCTCCTCGTACAGCCCGACCAGCCGCAGCGTCTCCGCCGCGCGCTCGCGTGCCGCGTCCGCCGGCAGCCCGCTCATCCGCGCCATGTGCGCGACGAACTCGGTGCCGCTGACGTCCGGCGGCAGGCAGTCGTGCTCGGGCATGTACCCGACGCGCTGCCGGATGCGGCTCCCCTGGGTCGCAGTGTCCATGTCGAGCACGATCGCGCGGCCCGACGTCGGCGGCACGAGGCCCAGCAGGATCTTGATCAGCGTCGACTTCCCGGCGCCGTTCGCCCCGACCAGACCCACGATCCCGCCGTCCAGCTGGAGCGTGATCCCGTCGAGCGCGATCGCCCCGGGATACCGCTTGGTCAGGCTCTCCGTCGCAATGAGCGGCATGGCGACAGCATGGCGCATCCGCGACCCCGAGGTCGAGGCGTCCGGTCACCACGCGCGACCGGGAGGGCGCCGTCTTCGTGCGGAAGCGCAGCGGCGGGGACACGCGCCGGCCGGGATCGCCCGGGAACAGGTCCGTGGGCGCGTCGCGCGCGGCCGCGCGTCCCGCCACGTCCCGTGGGCTGCTGTCCCGCCGGCGGCGGGCGGCCGGCTCCTCGGCGGCGGCCCGTAGAATGCCCGGCGTGGATTCCCGCCATCTGACGCCCGCGGAGGCCGAGCGCGCCCTCGCCGTGGCCGTGTCCGCGGCGCATCTCGCCGGCCGCGAGGAGCTGGAGCGCCTCGGCCGCGTCGAGCAGGTCCGGCGGAAGAGCGCCCGGGACGTCGTCACGGAAGTCGACCACCTCGCCGAGCGGCTCATCCTCGACGCGATCCGGGCGGCGTTCCCGGGCGACGCGATCCTGGCCGAGGAGTCCGGTGAGCACGCGGCCGCTGCGGGCGCGCGCCCGACGGCGGGCACGGGCAGGGCCTGGATCGTCGACCCGCTGGACGGGACGGTGAACTACGCGAACGCCATTCCGGTGTTCGCCGTGAGCGTCGCGCTCGCCGTCGACGGACGCCCCTGTGTCGGAGTGGTGTTCGATCCGGTCCGCGACGAGCTGTTCACGGCGATCGCGGGGGAGGGGACGCGGCTGAACGGCCATCCCGTCGCGAACCCCGACAAGGCGGACATGGGCGACTACGTCATCGGGCTCGGGTACGCGCCGCGAGACTGGCACTCGGACCTGGGCGAGCTCCGGCGCAGCGTGCGGGCCTCGCGCCACCTGGGCTCGGCGGCGCTCGAGGTCTCGTACGTTGCCGCCGGCCGTCTCGATGCCTGCATCCACCCGACGGGCATCTCGAACTGGGACGTCGCGGCCGCGGGCCTCATCGCGGAGGAGGGCGGAGCCGTGGTCACGACGGCGGACGGCGAGCTGTGGTTCGACCTGTCGCGCCCGTCGACGTCGATCGGGATCCTCGCCGCGCCGGCGCGACACCACCGCGCGCTGCTCGACCTGTTCCTGGCGTCCGGCCGAAGCTGACGCTTCGGGTGAAGCTGACGCTTCGGGCGGCGCCCGGCCGTGCGGCCCGGCGCCCCGGCGCCCCGGCGCGCGTGAGCCGGAGCGCGCGGGCTCTCAGCCCGGCAGTGTCTCGTCGACGGAGAGGACCCGCGGGTCCGTCAGCGCGTGCACGAGACTCGTGCCCGGCGCCTCCAGGGCTTCGCAGATCGCGGCGTCCACGTCGCGGTCGTGCTCGACCCGGATGCCGCGCGCGCCGCAGGCTTGCGCCACGCGGGCGAAGTCGATCCGGCCGAGGTCCGTCCCGGCCACGCGACCCGGGTGCGCGCGTTCCTGGTGCATCCGGATCGTGCCGTACATGCCGTTGTCGAACGCGACGACGGTCAGCGGGAGTCGCTCGCGGACGGCCGTCTCGAGCTCGGCCATCAGCATCGCGAGGCCCCCGTCGCCCGCGAGGGCGATCGCTCGTCGCGGGCGGCCCTCGACGTCGCGCGCGGCGATGCCGGCCCCGATCGCCGCCGGAAGCGCATACCCCATCGCGCCCGACGTCGGCCCGAGGAACCGCGCGCCCGGCGGAAGGCGCAGGTGGCGAGCCGCCCAGCCGGCGAAGTTGCCTGCGTCCGTCACCACGATCGCGTCCGGGGGCATCCGTCGGGCGAGCGCTCCGACGATCGATGCCGGGTGCACCGGGTCGCCAGGGTGCCGGGGACCGGTCTCGGGCAGCTCGGACGCCGCGAGGTAGGCGGCCCGATCGCCGGCGATCTGGCCGGACCGATCCGGCGGCCGCAGGCCGGGATCGGCCCGGAGCAGCTCGAGCGCCGACGTGAGGAACGCGCGAGTGTCCGCTCGCAGCGACACCGCTGGCGGGCGGGGACGTGCCCCGGGCAGCGGCTCGACCGGCGCCGTTGGCCGCTCGACCCCCTCGTTCCCCGAGGCCTGCCGTTCGGGCGCGGCGGGCAGCGGCTCGACGTCGACGTGCAGCAGCGTCGTCGTCTCCGCGGGCACCGCGTACTCGAACGTCGCGACCTCCGAGAGGCGCGTCCCGAGCGCGAGGACGACGTCGGCGTCGAGAAGCTGGCGCCGGACGTTTCGCGGCGCGGACAGCCCGGTCGAACCGAGGTAGCGAGGCGAATCGTTGGGGAAGACGTCGGGGCGGCGCCACGCCGACATCACGGGCACGTCCGCGGCTTCCGCGAACGCGACGAGGTCGGCGACCGCGCGTGCGCGGAGGACGCCCGCGCCGGCGAGCACGACCGGGCGCCGGGCGGTCACGAGCCGCCGGAGGATCGTTGCGACGGCCTCGCGGTCCGGCGTTTCCGGTCCGGCGGACGGCACGCCGAACGCGTCCGGCGTCGCGTGACCCGTCGAGTTCTCCTCGCCGGCCTCCTCGAGCAGCACGTCCTCGGGGAGCGAGAGCAGCACGGGCCCCGGCCGGCCGTCTGTCGCCTGCCGGACGAGCGCCGCGACGGCCTCGCCGATGGTCGCAGGATCGTCGAGCTCCGCCGCGGCCTTGCACAGGCCGCCGAACGTCGAGACCAGGTCCGCCTCCTGGAACGCCTCGCGGCCCCGCAGGCTGCGTGGCACCTGGCCGGCGATCGCCACCAGCGGCGCCGAGTCGGCGCGCGCCGTGTGGAGTGCGATCGACAGGTTGGCCGTCCCGACCGCCCGGGTGACGAGGCAGACCGCGGGCCGCCCAGTGAGCTGCGCGTAGCCCTCGGCCATGAAGCCTGCGCCCGCCTCGTGTCGCGTCGCGACGAGCCGGATCGACGAGTCGCGAAGCGCGTCGAGGACCTCGAGGAAGCTCTCCCCGGGGACGGTGAACGCGTGCCGGACACCGCCACGCTCGAGCGAGTCGACGACGCGGCGGCCGGCGGTCAGGCGTGGCATGTCCGCGCGATGGTACCCGGCGGGCAGACGCGGATGCGGCGCGACGTGTAGCGTGTCACCGGCAGCGTGCGGCTCCGTCGCGCGGCGGGCGGCGAGCACCTGCGCACCCGGCGGTCTCGTGCGCGTTCGCATCATCGACAACCCCTGGTCGTTCCGCGGCCCGTACCCCGTCCACCGCGTCCTGCCCGTCCTCCGGCGGGCGGGGTGGTCGGTCGACGTCGTCCACCGGACGCGGCTGCTGAGCGTCCGCCGCCAGGTCGAGGAGGCACTCGACGCGGGCGCGTCGCTGGTCGTCGGGGCCGGCGGCGACGGGACGCTGCGCGACGTGGCCGACGTGCTGGCCGGTCGCGATGCCGCCCTCGGCGTCCTGCCCGGCGGGACGGCGAACCTGTGGGCACACGAGCTCGGCGTCGCGGGATCTCCGGAACACGCGGCGAGAGGCCTCGTCGACTCCGATGTCAGGCGGATGGACATGGGACGAGTCGTCCATCCCGACGGCCGGTTCATCCGGTTCCTGTTGATGGCCGGCGTGGGGATCGACGGGCTCATGCTCGACCACACCGACCCCCGGCTGAAGGTCCGTCTCGGCGCCGCGGGAATCGCGGTCGGCGCGCTGCGCGCGATCCCCGACTACCGGCCGTTCGACGTGCAGCTCTCCGTCGACGGACGGCCGGCATGGGAGGGCCGCGTGCTCCAGGTGATCGTCGGCAACTCGCGGCTCTATGCGAACGTCGTCGACGCGACACCCGACGCGCTGGTCGATGACGGCCTGCTCGACGTGACGATCATCCCTTCCGGCGACCTGCAGCTGGCGGTCCGGCTCGGATGGTCGCTCGCGCTCCATCGCCGGCCCGACGGCGACGTGCCGCGCTTCCGGGGGCGGGAGCTCGAGCTGCGGACTGCCGTCGCGCCGCCGATGGAGGTGGACGGCAGTCACGTCCGGCGGGAGTCGCTCGAAGGGGCGGGGGATCGGCCGTACCGGATCGTTGCCGAGCCGCTCGCGGTCGCCGTCCGCGTGCCGACCGAC
>JAJYGO010000276.1 GCA_021785115.1 Chloroflexota bacterium
ACTCGTCCCCCGGCCGGCACAACCAATGGAAGCCACACCCGCTCGGTGGGCACGCATCGTAAGAGCCAAGCCGGGAGACGCAACTGAGGGTGACACTCATCCCATCGTAGGCGGCCGACGGCCCGGTCGCGAGCCGCAACCGCGGCCTGACCCCCTGCCGGGCGGGTTCGAGAAGGGTTCTTGACCGGTCCAGAAACACACGGTATGCTGACGTCAGTCTTGACCGGTCCAGAAACGTCCCATCCGGTTCGGGAGGCCGGGTCGAGGCCAGGAGCAACCGATGTCCAGCACGATGACGTCCGACGTTCAGGACAGGGCCCGCGAGATCATCGAGTCGGCGATCGACGAGATGGCCGACACCTGCGCCTGCGGCCGGACGATGACCGTCGACGCCCACGGCAACCAGGTCTGGATCGAGTGCGAGAGCCTCCGCGGCAAGCGCGGGCTGCGCCTCGTCCTCGCCTCCGGGTTCCACGACCGGCGGGTGGTCGAGCTGCCCGAGCCGCTCGGCGCGGCCGCCTGACCGGGCGCGCTGAAGACCCCGTCGCCTCGAACCCGGCGGCAGCCGTCGAGGCGCCGCTGACCCGCGACCTGCCGGACTGACCCGCGACCCGCCGGACGCCGCGCCGGGCGGTGGCCGGTGGGGGCGGCGCCGGCCCGCGGCCGTCCTGCGCGCGTCCATCGGCCGGGGCGGGGATAATGCGCCCATGGCTTCGCCCTGCGCCTCGAGCGTTGGGGCCAGATCGATGTCGGAGGCGTTCGCATGACCCGGGTCCTTGTCGTCCAGCGCGATCCCGCGGTCGCGGAGCACATGGCCGCCAGGCTCCGCAGCGCGGGCTACGAGACCGAGCTCTGCGGCGGGCCGGACCACGAGCCGTGTCCGCTGATCCGCGACATGCCGTGCCCGCTCGTCGACCGCGCGGACGTCCTCGTCTACGACGCCTGGGTCGGCGGCGAGACCGTGGCCGGCGAGCAGCTCGTCTCCGAGCTTCGGGAGGCGTACGTCGACCTCCCGGTCGTGCTCACGTCCGTCGACGAGAGCGTCGACTGGGCGGCGCGCGAGGGCCGGCACCGCGTGTTCCCGCTGGGCAGCCAGCCGACCGACACTGAGCTGGTCGAGGCGATCGAGGTGGCGCTCGGCGACCAGGGCATGGCGGAGTGAGCTGATCCCCTGACCTGATCCGCCCCGCATCGACTTCTCCGCGCCTCACCCGCACCAGCCGACCCTCGAGGTCGAAGGTCGGCCACGCGATCCGGACGGCCGGCGAGGCGCCCCCTCCCGCGGGGGCACTCGGGACGGTGGGGCTCGGTTGACGTCCCGGAGCCGGTGCGCGACTGTGCCGCCATGCGGCGGAAGCCTGACCCCCTCGCCACGCTCCTCGGGCGCCACGGGCGAGCCCGATCCGCGAGGGGGCGTCCCGAATGATGCGTGCGGTGTCCGGGCGTGAGCGCGGCCTGCGACGGCTGGTCGCCCTCCTCGCCGTCGGGATCTTGGGCGGGTGCACAGCCAGCGCCTCGCCGTCACCGTCCCCCGCGACGGCCGCCGTGACGGCTGTGCCGTCCGTCGAGGTCGTCCAGCCCAGCGAGGCTGGCAACCCGACCGCCGCCGCCACGCCGCCGCCGACGCCGGGAGCCAGCCCGAGCAGTTCTCCCCGTCCGGCCTACGACATCCCCGCCGACGATGGGGCCCGGATCGTCGCGGTCACGGCGGTCGACGCCCGAACCCGGGACCTGACGATCGTGTCGCCGGCCCTCGGCAAGTTCGCGCCGGACAACGGGCCGCTCGGCCGGACCGTGACGGTACGGATCCTGCTGCCGAGTCAGTTCGACGCGCAGCCCGCCGCCCGCTGGCCCGTCCTGTACCTGCTCTGCGGCGCTGGCGGCGACCACACCGAGTGGTCGCTCAACACCGATGTCGAGCAGGCGACCGCAGCGACGGACCTGCTCGTCGTCATGCCCGATGCGGGCGGCGGCTGGTACTCGGACTGGTGGAACGGCGGCAGGGGCGGTCCGCCGGAGTGGCAGACCTTCCACCTCGTCGAGTTGCGCCAGCTGCTCGAGCGGAACTGGCGGGCCGGCGACAGGCGCGTCATCGCCGGCCAGTCGATGGGCGGCTACGGGGCGATCGAGTACGCCGCGCGCGAGCCGGGGATGTTCCTCGCCGCCGCCTCGTTCAGCGGGGTCCTCGACCCGGCTGCCGAGGCGGCCAGGGGCTGGTCGATCGGGGCGCCGGACGCCATGTGGGGCAGCCGCTCCGCACAGGCCGCCGTGTGGCTGGCCCACGACCCGACCGACCACCCGGCGGCCCTCAGGGGCACGACCCTGTACGTCGCCTACGGGAACGGACGGCCGGGACCCCTGAACGCCAGCGGAGCGAAGCCGGACCCGCAGGAGTCGGAGGTCGCGACCGAGAACGCGGCGTTCCTCGCGGCCCTCCGGGCGTCGCACGTCCCGGTGACCGTGGACGCCTACGGGAGCGGCACGCACGACTGGCCCTACTGGCAGCGCGATCTCCATCGCTGGCTCCCGCTCGCGCTCAAGGCGCTCGAGGGCCACTAGTCCGCCGACGGTGCCGTCACAGCCCTCGCGGCCCGCGCCATCCTGGCGACCGTGACCGGTCTCCCCGCCGCCGACGAGACGCGCATCGACCGCTGGCTGTGCGCCGTGCCGCATCGTCAGGTTCGTGTCGGTTCGACGTGCTCGAGCGTATGGAGGCTGGCCCCGACGACAGGGACCTCGCTTCCGGGGAGGCAGCGCGATTGGCCCGACGCCGCCCAGGGCATCTCCCTGGACGCCTCTCCGCTCGCGGCTACGCAGGGTCTCGCGTCCCGGCTGCCGGGGCGTGGCCGACGCCCGGTCAGCCGGGTAGGTCCCTGCCCGGCGACGGCACGAAGCGGGGCCGCGGCTCGAAGCCGGCGGCCCGGTAGACGCGGTCGATCATCTGCATGGTCGCCACCGCGTCGTCGCTGTCGGTCGGCATCGGCGCGCCGGTCCGGACGGCAGCGGTGAAGGCCTCGAGCTGATAGGTGTACGAGGACCGGTTGCCGAGGTGCTCGACCCGCTCGTCGGTGCCGATCCGCACCAGGAGCCGGTCGTCGCGGTGCGGGAGGATGAAGTTCGCAACCTTCGCCTCGCCGCGGGACCCGACGATCCGGTAGGTGAGCTCCTGCGCCTCACCGGCCATGTTGCAGTGCGCCAGGCCGGTCGCGCCCGACGGGAACACCAGATCGGCGTCGAGCCACTCGTCCACGCCGGGCAGGCCCCGCCGCTCGCCGCCTCGGGCGGCGACCAGGACCGGCTCGCCGCCGGCCAGGGGCGCGAGCACTCGGTGGGCGTGGAGGCTGTAGCAGCCGAGGTCCATGAGCGCGCCGCCCGCGAGCGGCAGCGACCAGCGGGGGTCGTCCGGCGCGGGGGCCGGGTTGACCATCCGCACCTCGACGTGCCGGAGCTCGCCCAGCTCGCCCGAGGCCAGCAGGGCGTGGAGCCGCCGGGTGACCGGGTGGTACAGGTAGTGGAACCCGTCCGCGACCACCACGCCCGCCCGCCTCCCCGCGTCCCGGACCTCGGCCGCCTCGTCGCCGTTGCTCGCGAAGGGCTTCTCGGACAGGACGTGCTTGCCCGCCGCGATCGCCGCGAGGTTCCAGGGCCCGTGCAGCCCATTGGCCAGTGGGTTGTAGACCGCCTCGACCTCCGGGTCGGCGATCACCTCCGAGTACGAGCCGAGGACGCGCTCCACGCCGTGGGCGGCGGCGAACGCCTCCGCCCGGCGTCGGTCCCGCGACGCGATCGCGACCAGGCGTGCCCCCGTCAGGCCCGCCGGTGTGACGATCGAGTCGGGCGCGATCCGAGCCGCACCGAGAATGCCGAGGCGGAGGGGCTCCATCTGGCCTGCCTTTCACGATCGCGAGTGACGTCGCCGCGCTGCCCGCTGAGGCTGAAACTTCGATCCTGCCGGGGTTCACAGCATAGGCCTGGGGCGAGGCGGGGTCCGCCCGCGATTCGAGGGAGGACGCCCCCGACGCGTCTGCCGGGTCGCTTGCCGCAACGTGGGCACCAGTACAAGATCAGCCGCAGCCGATCCAGGCAGATCCGCCCCAACGCGTGTCGGGTGGGTGGTCGGCTTCCGCCAGGAGGGCGTTCTTGGACGAGGGTCCGTTCTTCCACGGAACGAAGGCAGCCCTGCGGGTGGGCGATCTCCTGACGGCCGGCTTCCGGTCGAACTACCGGCCCGATGTCGTGATGAACCACGTCTACTTCACCGCGCTGCGCGACGGCGCGGGGCTTGCCGCCGAGCTGGCCCCGGGCGAAGGCCCGCCGCGCGTCTACGTCGTCGAGCCGACGGGGGTCTTCGAGGACGACCCCAACGTGACCGACAAGAAGTTCCCCGGCAACCCGACGCGGTCCTACCGCAGCCGAGATCCGCTCCGGATCGTGGGCGAGGTGACCGACTGGACGCGGCCGGCTCCCGCGGTGCTGCAAGCCTGGCGCGACCGCCTGGCGGCGATCCGCGAGGACGAGCGGGGCGAGATCATCAACTGACCCGCTAGCGTGCTTCGGCGCGCCAAGGCGACGGCATCCACGTCACGGTTCGAGGCGGGCAGGATCGGCCCGGTGGGCGCTGACGGCAGCGAGGCATGCCGGTGACCCGCTTGACGGCGCGGAGCCCGGCCCCGGGGCCGGGCTCCGCCCGCTGTTCGCGGCCGAGTGCTTGGAGGCGCTCAGCCGGCTAATGAATGGGCTTCATGGGTCGGCGGCGCGTGCCCCCGCTTAGCCGCGGTCCGCTCCTCGGGAGGGGCCCCAGAGCCCGGACTGGGCACGAGGGCTCCCGTGCTGTCAGCGAAGTGGGTGGGGATGGAGCTAGTTCAGCGCGTCGACAGTCACCGCGGTGATCGTCACCACGGCGCTGGCGCTCATCGAGTTGTCGGTTGCCGACGAGCAGTCGAGCTCGACCGAGCCGGCGCTGGACAGCGCCAGCGGCACCGAGAACGCCACGGCTGCCGCGGCATACGGCGCGAGCACCGTGCTGATCTTCGCCTCCTGCAGGGTCGACCCCCCGGACGAGAGCACGCAGTCATGGCCGGTGCTGGTGTTGGCGTCCTGGACTGTCCCCGTCGCCCAGACGAGGTAGGTGCCGGCGGGCAGCGACAGCGAGGCCACCTTCACGGGCGCAGTCCCGTAGGCCACGAGCCCGCCGGTCGCCGAGTAGGCGTGACTCGTCCCGGAGGGCCCCGCCGGCCCCTGGGGACCCTGCGGCCCCTGGGGACCCTGCGGGCCTGCCGGCCCCTGCGGGCCAGTCGGTCCAGCCGGCCCCTGAGGGCCCTGCGGGCCGGTCGGCCCCTGGACGTTCCAGTTGAGCGAGGTCTGCTTCGAGGAGCACGTGGTGACGCTGTCGTCGATGACGTACAGCGCCCCGCCGCTCCTCGTGTAGCAGGCATGGATCACGCCGCTGCTATCGGGAATGGTGGCGTAGGCCACGCCGACGCTGGCGAGGAGGCTTGTGGCGACCAGCAGGGCGACAACTGGCCGTCGTACGCGCGGAACGAGACGAGAGGTTCCCATTGCGAACCCTCCGCTGGACCTTTTGCGGGGAGGTGTCACTCCCCATGGGCTCCGAGACCGCAGGCGCGGACTCGGAGCCGAGAAGGTCAGACTCGCGATTGGCTCGGACGGCTCAGGTGACCGGGACGCGGGCCACGCAGAGCCTTCTCCCGCTCGGCGCGGGGACTATCGGTGGCCGGCAACGGCTTGTCTAGGTAGGCATCTGACGCATTGGTGCCCGGCGGCAACGACGCCCCTTTCGACGGTCATCGCCATGAGCGCCCCGGTCGGGACGGCCGCCGGGGCCGCGAGCGCCAGACGGGTCCCCCGCGGCTGCCTCAGCCGCGGGTTCGCGGCGCGTCAGCCCCTGAAGCGCTCCAGCAGCGCGTCGATCTCGGCGATGCGGGCGTTCGCGCCGAGGCCCTCCCACGCCGCCCGCGCCTCGAGGAGGTGCGCGATGCCCGCATCGCCCTCGCCGGCCGCCAACTCGCACCGGCCAAGATCTGTGGTCGCCTCGATGGACCGAACCACCCAGTCGTGCGCGCCGAACGTGTCGGCGGCCTGGCGGAGGAGCGGCAGCGCCTCGGCGGGCCGGCCGTCCGCCTCGAGCAGGAGCGCCCGTGCCCAGATCCCGTTGGTGCGGTACAGCGTCTCGTCCCCGTCTGAGGCGGCCGCGGCGAGCTCCGCGCGGCGACGGTCCCCGAGGGCGAGGGCCAGCTTGACGAGGGCCGGGCCGTCGTCGTTGCCGGGCTCGTCCCCGCCCGGCCCGGCCAGGGCGTCCTCGAGCAGCCTCCTCGCCGCCACGCGGTCGCCCGAGCCGACGTGCGCCAGCCCGAGCACGCCGGCGAAGTCGGCGAGGGGCCTCGTGTCGTCGCGTGCCGCGGCCTCGGCGCGGTCAAGATCGGCCTCGTGGACCTCCGCGCCACGGGCGAGCGTGACGCGCAGCACGGCGATCTCAAGTTCGGCGATGTCCCCGCTCCCGCGCGGGCGCCACCTGACCAGCAGCTGCTCCGCCTCGCGGACGGCGTCGTCCCAGAGTCCGAGCTCATACAGATTGTCCGGGTCCTCCCAGGCCGGGAGGGCCCCGTTCGGAACCAGGCCGAGGTCCCGCACGGCGCGATGCTGCTCGCGGAGCGCGTCTCGGCCACGCCTGGGGCCGGCTTGCCTGCTCAGCAACAGCCGACGGTTGATCAGGGCCGTCGCGGCCTCGCGCCGGTCGCCCTCCCCGAGGGCGAGCTCCACGGCCTCGCGCAGCATCGACTCGGCGCGTTCGGGATCCCTCCCCCCGATGCAGAAGGCCTTGGTGGTGACCGCGCGCGCGGGAGGCGCCACGCCCGCGGCCTCGGCCACGTCGATGGCCTGGTCGGCGAGGGCCTCCGCAGCCGTCGAGAGGCCCATGTACAAGGCACTGCCGGAACGGCGGGCGATCAGGAGCGCGAGGGCGCGGCTGGGGCGGCCGCCGAGCAGCCCCTCGGCCTCGTCGAGGACGGCGGCCGAGCGCTCGGCCTGCCCGGTCCGATGGAGCGCGAGGGCGAGCTGGGACGCGACCAGCGCGGTGTCCTCGTGGCGCCCGGCGTCGCGGAGCAGGCCGAAGGCCGCCTCCAGGTCGGGGAGCGCGGCGGGGAAGTCATCGGCTGTCGCCCGCGCCCGGCCCCGGATCTCCAGCGCGTCGGTGCGCCTCGGGTCGCCGTCGGGGAGGAGCCCCAGCGCTCGCTCGACGGCGGGCAGGGCGCGGTTCGGCGCCGTGGCGAGGGCGTGGCGGGCCGCCTCCAGCGACGCACCGGCGAGGTCCGAGCGGATCGACGCGACGCGGGCCTCGGGCTCGCCCGACCGCAGTGCGAGCTCCAGCGCTCGCTCGAGGTGGTCGGCCTCGATCTCGGCCACGCGCCCCTTCGAGCCGCCGGGCCGCTCCCGGAGCCAGGCGGCGACCGCGACGTGCCGCTCGAGGCGACGCGCTCGCGGCAGCCTCGCGTAGGCGGCGTCGCGGAGCAGCGCGTGCCAGAAGGCGTACTCGAGCTCGCCCTCGAGCGAGGAGGGGCGGGACGGCCGGGCGAGCTCGTGGCGGGCCACGTCGGCGAGGGCGGCGCCGAGGGCGTTCGGCTCGTGGCCGCCCGCCGCCGCGACGGCCCCGGACCAGAAGACCTTGCCCACCACCGACGCGTCGAGCAGCGCGGGTCGCGAGGCGGCGGGGAGCGCGTCGATGCGCGAGGCGAGGAGGGCGGCGAGGGTCGGGGGGACGTCGCCGGCCGTCATCGCCCCGTCGCGCTCGCGGTGCAGGGCGGCGAGCTGCTCGGCGAACAGCGGGGAGCCCGACGCGCGCTCGACGACCGCGTCGAGGAGCTGCCCGCTCGCGCCCGGCATCGACGCCTCGGCCATGGCGCGCACGTCGCCGTCGCCGAGGGCGCCGAGCCGGACCGAGGCCGGGGTCGGGCCGGCCGGGTCGAGCCACCCGGGGTGGCGCTCGACGACCTCGGGTCGGGCGGTGGCGAGCACGAGGAGCGGGATGGGGGCCGCGCGCGAGGCGAGGTGCGCCAGGAAGTCGACCATCCCCGAGCTCGCCCAGTGGAGGTCCTCCACGACGAGCACGGCTGGCCCTCGGGCGGCGATGCCCTCCAGCAGACGCGACCACGCCGCGTACGCCTCCTGCGGTTCTGGCGGCGCGAGGTCCACCAGCAGGCCGACCAGTGGCCCGACGCGGTCGCGGATCCAGCCGGCGCTGCTGAGCCCGAGGCCGGCGATGGCGCCCTCCAGCTTGGAGCGGACCTCCGCCTGCGGGTCCGTCTCGAGGATCCGCGCCCACTGGCCGATCGCCTCGCCGAGCGGCCAGAAGCCCGCGCCGTCGCCGTAGGGGAGGCACCGCCCGACGAGCCAGGTCACCGGCCGCGGCCCCGCGTCGACGCGCCGCGCGAACTCGCGCACGAGTCGCGACTTCCCCAGGCCCGGCTCGGCGACCACGGTCATCACCTCGAGGCGGCGGCCGGCGGCCCGCTCGAACGCTCCCTCGAGCGCCTCGAGCTCCACCGCACGTCCGACCAGCGCGGTCGACTCCTCCGCCACGTCTCGGAGCGAGCGGGCGACCGGCGCGACCGCGGTCCAGCGCCGCACCGGCTCAGCCTTGCCCTTGGCCGCCAGCGGCTCCTCGTCACGCCACCGGAACCGGCGCTCGACCAGGCGGAATGTCGCCTCGCCGACCGACACTGCCCCCGGCTCGGCAGCGGCCTGGAGGCGCGCGGCGGTGTTGACGGCGTCGCCGGTCAGCGCGTCATCGTGGCGGCCCTCGCCCGCGGCGGCGAACAGGACCTCGCCCGTGTTGACCCCGATCCGTACGCGCAGGCCGAGGCCCAGCGCCTCCACGCCCTCGGCTGTGCGCAGCCCCGCCCGGACGGCGCGCTCGGGGTCGTCCTCGTGGGCCTCGGGCGCGCCGAACACCGCGAGCACGCCATCGCCCAGGAAGCGCTCGACGGTGCCCCCGTGGCGCGCCACCTCTCGGCGGACCACCTCGTAGTAGGGGCGGAGGAAGCGGCGGACATCCTCGGGGTCCGCCCCGTCCGAGCGGGCCGTGAACCCGGCGAGGTCCGCGAACAGGACCGTGACCGTCCGGCGCTCCTCGGGCAGGGCGGCGCCGGGGTCGATGCGCCCGCCGCAGCCGTTGCAGAACCGCGCGGCCACCGGGTTCTCGGTGCCGCAGTGCGGACAGGCCACCACAGGACGCGCTTCCCCTCCCGGCAGGCCGGCGGCTCAGGGCTCAGCCCGCGCGGGGAGCGTACTCGATGCTGGCCAGCGGCGGCGTTTCAGGTCGTCGTCGCGAGCCGTGCCGAGAACCACGAAACCCGCCCTCATCGAGCGGGTTTCACGTTCAGATCGCTGGAGCCGACACTCGGATTTGAACCGAGGACCTGCTGTTTACGAAACAGCTGCTCTACCGCTGAGCTATGTCGGCGCGGGTGGCATTCTAGCAGGCTGACCTACGCTCGGCGAACGGCTGTCCC
>JAJYGO010000499.1 GCA_021785115.1 Chloroflexota bacterium
ATCGCGTGGATCACGGTGCAGACGGCCGGGTGACCGGGAGCCGGGTGACCGGGGCGGGTGGGATGCGGTACCATGCGCCTGCGATCGGGCGGTTGGCTCAGTCGGTTAGAGCGCGTGCTTGACATGCCCCCCGCCCGCGAGCGGTGAAGGGACGGCGTCCACCGAGCACGAGCAGGCCCCCCATGGAACGAGCGAGACAGCCGCAGTTATCCTGCTCTCACTACGCTCCCAGGAGGCTACAGGCGGCCCAAGGGGCTACTCTACGGGGTACCTCCGGCCGATCCCGCGCGGCCCCCAACCCGGGACGATACTTGGAGCCTAGTCTGGCGACGGCCAGTTACCGCCGCGCCTCGCAGGTGACCTCAGATGAAGCGATCGCGCAGCCGCGAGCGTGTCCCGGTGGTGGCAGGGGCAGCGGCCGTGATGCTGCTCATAGTCGGGTGCGGCGCCGCACAACCGCGCGGCTCCACGCCTCTCACGAGCAGCACGGCGCCATCCGCGGCGATCGAGTCCTCGGGCTCCGTGATGACCCCAGTGACGCAGTCGCCGCCCTCGGTCCCGGACCTTCCGCCTGGTCTCCTCGCCACGCCATCGAATGGCGTGGCGTTCCTCCAGTGGACGCAGGCGGGGACGACACTGACCGGCTCGCTCACCCAGGTTTGGACGACCTTGGGGAGTGCCGCGCCGCAGCACCAGGTCGTGGACTTCACTGGGGTACTGGGCGGCTCGAGCGTCACGTTGACTCTCGCCGGCGGCGAGTCGATCAACGGCACAGCCTTCTTGACGGGTCACCTTCAGGCTGGCCAGTTGACGCTGACGCTCCCAGCACCAGACGGCACCATCGCCACCCTCGTGTTCGTGCCAGCAACAGTCGCGGACTATAACCGTGCCGTCGCACAGTTCGAGTCCGCGCTGGCCACTCAGGCTGCACCGCCACCCACGGCAGCGGCCGCCTTCGAGTGCGGCCTGCAAGTGCTTGGACACGATGCGTTCGTAGGCGTGAACGGACCGCTCGGCTCGTGGGCCTGGAATGGGTGCCTCCACATCGCCGCCGTGGTGGCCCTCCCCGGCGCGAACTGGGGGCCCGTCGACACGTCGGTCGCCGCAGCGCCGGCGGGCGATGGAGTGACCTGCGGCGGCATTCTCCGGAACGTGTACGACGACCACGTGATCATCTTCGACAGTGGCGGCCAGTACTTCGGGGGGCTCATCTGCAACGCACTGCCGTTGACCATTGCGTACTTGGGCGTGATCGTCCAAGCGGTTCCCGGCGGCCTGGAGCTGGAGAGTGGGCAGGGAACGAACGGGACCATGATCCCCGCCGTGGCACCAGGCAGCCCGGCCGCGCGCGCCGGACTGGAGCAGGGGGACATCATCACGGCGCTCGACGGGGTGACCCTCGCGTCGGGCGGAGACTTGACGACAGTCCTGGCATACGACTCGCCCGGCCAGAGTGTGCAGCTCACCTACCTACGGACAGCCCAACTCGCGACGGTGACCGTGGTTCTGGGCTCACGGTGATGCCGCAAACGGAAGTCCGTCACTGAGAGACAGGGGGACCGGGCGGTATCGTGTCCCGAAAGGGCAGCCTCGCGCCGGTCCCTCGATCGTGCGGCGTCAGGCCCCCGTCCGGGTCTGATCAGAACGTGGTCCTTGTGGGACGGCCGGTCAGGCGCGGCCAGGCCGGCCCCACACTTGCAGCCGGCTCCCGAACGGCTTTGTACGTGCTTCCTGCGTGCGAACGCGGCCCCGTGGTCCACGTGGCCGCGGCGCGTCCCCCCGGGCACCACCTTGTCCGTCCCTCAGGCGCCACTAACCGTGACAGGCCGTCCCCTGGACCGGTACGCCCGCTGCCGGCACGTCGGTGAGCAGGTGCGGGCGTCGGAGCGCCAGGCTCCGAAGGTCTGACCACAGACCACGCAGGTAGGCCGCCGCGGCTCCGGCCCAGCCCAGATCGCGGCCCACGCCTCGCGGCGATCCTCCAAGATCAGCTTCTGGGACAGCAGCCAGGGGATATGCGACCGGCGACGCCCCCAGCCGTCGCGCTGCCGTACCAGCTGGCGATAACGAAGCTGCAAGGCGTTATCGACCGAGAGGGCCATCGGGTCTATGTCGAGAAGCGACGCCTGCGCCTCGTCCAGCAGGTGCGACCCCAGCGCCTCGCCCATGTCGAGCAGCGACCCCACGAGATCGTCCTCCACGGTGAGCGGATGCCCAGCCTCGGTGGCTTCCTGCTGGCTCGTGGTCCAGGCGTCGACGAGCCGCTGTGTGAGGCGCTCGCGGTCCTGCTTCCGGCTCACGGCCTGTCACAGCTAGTGGCGTCTTCCATGACGCTAACTGTAACAGATAGAGGGTGCACCGGACTAGGCCGGCGGCCCGTAGCCCGCTGGGCGTCTGTCCGGTCGCCTGGTGATCCGTCGCCGGCCGCTCAGGCTGGCGCGGTGGCCCCAGCCAGGAAGGACCTCAGGTCGCCGCGGCCACCTCGGCCGGCTCGCGGCACCACGGCTACATCGTCGACCTGAGCGTCCCGGGGTGGGCGATCGTCTACCGCACGGTCGACCAGGGCGCCGCCGTGGAGATCCCGGATATCTACCAGATCATGCAGCTGAGCGACCCCCCCGGTCGCACGCTGGCGATCCTGGCAGCGGAGGTCCACGCCCGACCGTGCCGGGGCCGCCTTCAGGCTGGCTCGGGCAGGACCTCCCGCACGCCCGAGAGCGCGAGCCAGGCGATGATTGCGATCACCACCAGGGCGACCGCAATCGGGGCGATCGCGGCGGCGATCGCGGCGGGCAGTCCGGACAGATCGATCAGGCCGCCCCGCTGGGTATTTCCGCTCGCCTGATCGGCTGGGCTGGGCGTGACGACCTGGCCGGTGTTCCCCCCCGCCGGCGTGACGTTGAAGGGGACCTGGCCGGCGGGCTTGCCGAGCCACTTGAGCAGGCTGCTGTAGATGCTGTTGACGGCGCCCTGATAGGCGGGCCCGTAGCCAGCGGCGTTCGTCTTGGCGTACTTCCCCGCGGCCTGGAGGGCCAACGCATCGGTGAGCGGCTGGGAGGGGGAGATCCCCAGGAACGCGGCGAGGCTCGACGCGAGCGACCCTGACGAGCTCGCCGACGTATCCGTCGGGCTGCTGGTCCCGGTGCCCGGCCCGGGCGAGTTCGAGAGGAGCGGGCCGAACGCGGACGAACGCAGGTATCCGCCGCTGCCGGCCCAGCCGGAGGCGGCCAGCGCATGCGCCTGGACGGCGGCCTTGCCGGTGGCGATCGCGTTCCGGACGGCTGCATAGGGCGAGCTCGGGTTCTTGAGCCACCACGCGGCGGCGGTGAGGCCCGTCTCCTGCGTGGCGAAGGTGGCGAGCCACTGGCCGTTCGACGCCTGCCACACGCCGGTCTGGCCCGGGTAGACGTGCGTGGCGGATCCGTTCGCCACGGTGAGCCCGAGGACGTTCCCGTTCCAGCCCTGCTCGGCCTCGATCTGGGCCGCGGCCACGGACGCGTCCAGGCCGGTCATGCCGCTGTAGAGCTGGGCGAGCTCCTGGATCCGTGAGGGCGTGTAGGCGGGCAAGCTCATGGTCGGGGCGCCTCCCTGGCGCGCTGCTGGTCGCTCGGACGCCCCGAACGCCTGAGAGCAAGCGTAGGGGGTTTGCAGACATGGCCGATAGCGGCTATCTTCTGCGCATGGATACGCTCGCTACTGCCCTGACCCTCGTCGAGGCCGCCGAGCGCCTCGGGATCTCGGCCACCACGCTGCGCCACCAAGTGCAGGCAGGCCGCCTCCGGGCTCGTCTGGTCGGCAAGACCTGGGTGACCACTGCCGACGAAGTCGAGCGGTACTGCCGGGAGAGCCTGGGCCGGCGCCGCACGACCCTGCGCCAGCCTCCCGCCCCGGCGCCGACCCGGCGCCCGTAGGACCCGGGCGATGGCCTGGTCGCCGCCCCTGGCCTCGCGCCTCGATCCCCACGTCCACGGCGTGGTCACCCCGGCGGAGCTGGCGACGATCGCAGGCGGACGCCGGGTGCACCGGGTGGGACGCGCCGCCTACGTCCATGATGCGGGGCACGACGGCGGCTGGATCTTCGGCGTGTGGCCCTCCCGGCAGGCGCCCCCAGCTTGGGCACCGCGGCTCAGGGCCTACAGGGCCTGGTGGCTCGGCCGGGGCAGGGCACCGGGCCCCGAGGAGCGCCGCGCGGAGGCCGAGCGCGCCGCCCTGGTCACCCCCACAGCCGCGGCCGCGCCGGTCGGCGAGGATCCGGCGCGGCGGGCCCTCCGCGGCTTCCTGGAGCGGCTCACAGCGCGAGGGGACTCGGCCCATACGCTGCGCGCCTACCGGACGGCCGTCGCGCAGTGGCTCGCCTGGGCGGCCGCGGCCGGCGTGGACTGGCGGTCCCCGAGCCGGGACGAGCTGCGCCGGTACCTCGGCTACCTGGTCGACGAGCGCCGGGTGTCGCGAGCCACCCAGGCCCACCGGCTGACCGTGCTGCGCGCCTTCTACCGCCACTGCCGCCGAGCCGGCCTGGTGGAGCGGTCCCCCCTGGCCGGGATCCGCTCCCCGCGCCAGGGTCGCCGGCTGCCGCACGTGCTCGAGCTTCGCCAGGTTCTTGCCCTGCTCGAGACCGTGACCGGCGCCGATGCCGTGGCCCTGCGCGACCGGGCCCTGCTCGAGACGGCCTACGCGTCCGGCGCTCGCATCGGGGAGCTGGTCGGCGCGTCGATCGGCGATCTCGAGCTCGAGCGGGGGATCCTCCGGGTCACCGGGAAGGGCGACCGGGAGCGCGAGTGCTGCCTCGGTCGACCCGCGATCGCCGCCCTCCGCATGTGTCTCGCCTGGGCGCGGCCCGCGCTGCTCCGGGGCCAGCCGGACGCCGGGATGCTGTTCCTCAACGCCTGGGGCCGGCCGCTCGGCCAGCGGGGCGCCCGCTGGCGGTTCGCGCGCCTGGTGCGCTTGGCGGGTTTACCCGCTGGGACCACCCCCCACACGCTCCGGCACAGCTTCGCTACCCATCTGCTGGAGGGTGGAGCCGATCTCCGCGTGATTCAGGAGCTGCTCGGCCACGTGAAAGTGGAGACCACTGCGGGGTACCTGCACGTGAGCCCGGCCCTGGCGGCCGCGCGCTACCGCGCCGCCCATCCGCGCGCCCACCGGCCACCGTGGCCGTGTCGGGGGTCGGCTGACCGTGGTCATGGCGATCCACAAGCACCAGCCGACTGGCCCGGTCGGCAGCACCCCCGCCGCCGAAATGCTGCCCTCTTCCCGGTTCCCCACCACCAGGCATTCCCCCCGGTCGCCGAGCACCTGGTATCCGTGGCGGGGGCGGCCCGGACCCTAGGCGTGCACGTCAACACGGTCCGAGCATGGAGCGACGCCGGCCGCCTCCCAGCGGTGCGGGTCAACGCGCGAGGGGACCGCCGGTACCGGGTCGCGGCCCTCGAGGCGATCCTGTCGGATGGCGCCGGCGGCCGGAGGCCAGCGGACCAGCGTTTCTCCCGAGGTAACGCTGGCCGGAACGGACGCGCCGTGACGGTGGCGGGGGCGGCTCGCATCCTGGGGGTGCATCCGAACACGGTGCGGGCATGGAGCGAGGCGGGCCGACTGGCCACGATGCGGATCAACGCGCGCGGCGATCGCCGCTATCGGATGGCGGCCCTCGAGGCGTTCCTCGCCGGCGTGACAGACCCGTCCCTCTGAAGGCCGCACCGGGCCGCGTCACCTCGCGCAGCCATGGCGGTCGGACGGGGGACGGGGGCGATAGTCCGTCTCGACGTACACGTGGCCGCGACGGCGTAGGCGACGTCCAAGGCGGTCATTCGACCGTTCCGACGTCCGAGATCCCGGGGACCTCGGACGTTTTCGCGGACCGTGACTCGGCCGACAGATGGTGGGCGCGGCCGGACGCCATCGCCGGCCGGGTGGAGCGAGGAACTGGCCAGGGAGGACGGACGATCGGCCCGGTCGGGGTGCTGGGGGGCCGTCGGCACGAGCCAGGACCGGCGCCCTGGCACGGTCGCCCCAAGGAGACCGGCGCAGCGCGCCGCGGACACGTGGACCGCGCGACCGCGTTCGCACGCAGGAACCCGACACAAAGCCGTTACTGATGGCCGCTGACGCGGCTCCGGAAGCCCTCTGGACCGTCCGGAGAGGCGAGGGCCGGCCGGTCAGTCGGGCGAAGGGATCCGGGGGGCTGGGCCGGCCGTCCCACAAGGATCTCGTTCTGATCAGGTCCCGAGAGGGGCCTGACGCCGCACCGTCGAGGGCCCAGATCGCCGACCCCCTTTCGGGACTGCCGTCTGGCTGGCGGGAGGCTGCCCTCGTCCGCCCGGCTGCCCTACCAGCGCCTGCCCAGGGCGGGCCCCCAGGGGTCCCCGGTGAGTGTGGGTTGCGCCTCGGGCGGGGGAGCGCCTCGGGCGCCACTGAGCAGGTAGGCGGCGACCGCGATCGCCACCACGACCGCTCCACCCCCCACCAGCGCGACCCACCCGGGCAGGCCGGCACGCGGAGCCGGCGGCTCCCCGCTGGCGCTCGGATCCGCTGGCGGCTGGACGGATGCAGCCGGGACCGTCGGGTCGCCGGCGACCCGGATCGTGCGGGTGCGGCGCCAGGAGCGTTCGGGGAGCGGTTCTCCCCCGGACCCTGGCCCGCTGGCGGTCGGCCGGATGCTCCCCGGGGGCAGTGGCTCGTATGCCGGAGGCGGTGCCGCGACGGGCGGTACCGGCGATGCAGGGACCTCCTCGACGGCTCCGGGGGCGGCCACGGTTGGGACCGGGGCCGCGGGCAGCTCGGGAGGCGCCGACGGGGCCGGTGGGCGCTCATGCTGGGCGGAGGCGGCCGCCTCGCTGAGGGCACGGCCGGCGAGGCGGTACACCCCTCGCGTGGGCGCATACACGTACCCGGCCTCCTTCAGGTGTAGGAGACCGCGCTTGACGGCGGCCAGGGAGAGCCCCGCGCGCTCCGCTATCTCGGCGGTCCGGGCCGGCCTCTCTGCGAGGACCTGCAGGATCTTGTCGTCTCGCTCCACGCCCACGATTGTAGCCCCCCGCGGGGACCCCTCCCGCGTCACGATCCAGCTCGCGGAGACCGCCAGCGGCCGGCTCTCAGTCACGGCCCCATCGCGGCCCGGTCACGGTCCGGCCCACCGGGACGGCCAGGGTATCCCCATCGGTCACCGGCCAGTCACGGCCTGGTCACGGTTCGGTTCACGGAGACCAGTGGGGTCCGGTCACGGTCCGGCTCGGGCTGGGTCTCCCCGTCCGCGGACAGGAGCCGGGTCAGGGTGGCCGTGCCGATCCCGAGACGGCGGGCGGCCTGGCGCTGGGAGAGGCTCCCGGCGGCGAGCTCGGCGCGGACCTTCGGCCAGCGGCGGACGAACGCGGGCCGGCTGGTGACCGGCGGCCGGCCGAGCCGCTTACCCTGTCGGGCCGCATGGCGCATCCCCTCCCGGACCCGATCTGCGATCAACGAGCGCTCCATCTCTGCGACAGCCGCCAGGATCGTGAACACCAGGCGGCCGGTGGCGCTGGTGGTGTCGAGCTCGGGCTGAGTGAGGGAGGCGAAGCCGACCCCGGCATGCTCGAGGTCGCGCAGGGTGGCGAGGGCGTGCAGGGTCGAGCGGAAGGCGCGGTCGAGCTTCCACACCAGGACCCGGTCGACCCGGCGCTGGGCGGCGTCCGCGAGCAGGCGAGTCCAGGCGGTCCGGTGCGCGAGGTCCCCGGCCGCGGCCAGGTCGACGTACTCGATCGCCTGCCAGCCCCGGGCGGCGACGTAGGCGCGCAGGGCCTCGAGCTGGAGCTCGGGATCCTGGTCCTTGTCGCGGGTGCTCACCCTCGCGTACAACGCGACCCGCAGGGGCGTGCCGGTCATCAGCCGTCCCGTCTCCGCGGTCCTTCGGCGAGCAACCCCCGCACAATCCGGGCATAGATCCCCGGGTCGCCGTGGCTGCGCAGCCGCGTGCGCAGTCCGGAGGGATCCCCGATGAGCACGTGGCCGTCGCTGGTCACCGTGGCCCGGAACCCGCGATCGACGAGCCGGCGGACCAGCTGGTAGCGAACATGGCCGGCTCCGTGGCCGCTCATCGGAGCCAGGCGGCGAGCAGGATGGCGCCCCCGGACAGACCGAGGGCCCAGCCGTACCACCAGCGGCGGATGGCGCGGTGGCCCCAGGTGCCGACGGCCAGCTCGACCAGGAGGACGAGGCAGGCCAGCCCGGCACCGGCCTCACGAAGGACTGGGACGAGGTTCACGGCGCGGTCTCCTTTCCGGCTGTCAGGGCGGCCTCGAAGGCCGCGGTGAAGAACGCCAGGGTCTCCCCCTCGTCCCGCGCCTGGCCGGCGGATCCGTCGATCGGCCGCCAGGGCAGGCGCAGGCTGAAGGGCGAGCCGCCGGGCAGGGACTCCACCGGCTCGACCACGACGTCGAGCTCGGCGCGGGTGGCGTGCCGGGCCGCCTCGAGCGCGGCCCGGACATCGGCCGGAGCCCCGTGGCCCAGGCGCACGATGACGCGCGGGCGGTCGGGGGTGTGGCCGGGATGGCCGCGGGGATCCCGAGACGGACGGGGCGCCGGGACGACGGCCGGCCGGGTCGGCTGTGTGGCCGCCCGTCGGCGGCGTGCCCGAGCCGCGCGGACGGCGGCCCGGCGGGTGGTGGTCATACGTCACCCCACCAGACATCGAAGTCCACGGCCTCCACGTCGCCGTGGCGCCGGCAGGTGCCGGTGACCTTCACGACTGTCTCGCCGATGTTCCAGCCCCCCAGGGGTGCCGGCCCGACCCAGGCGATCGGCGCGGCCACGTACCGGCCGTCCCTCGGGCAGCGGGCCCCGAGGATGACCGGCAGGTAGCCGGGCGGGGAGGGCACGAGCCGCGCACCGGCGGGGCTCGGATCGCCACAGATGGCACCGGTCGAGCCCGGCTCGTTGGCGATGGACTAGATCATGTGGATCCCCTCCTGACTCCGCCTGTGGGACGGCGGTGCGGTCGCCGGTGACCCGGCCTGGCCGGTCTCGAGCCCCGGCCTGTCCAGCGGCAGCGGCCGCAGAGCAGGTCGGCGTCGCCTGGGTCCGGGACGAGCACCGCGACGCCGGCGGTGAAGCTGACCCCGCAGTCCCCGGTGACCAGGAGGGCGCGCTCCTGGTCGTCCACGTGGTACCCGCGCACCCGGTGCAGGTGCACCTCGCCGTGCTGGGCAGGCCAGGGGTAGAACCAGGCGCCGGCTGGCGGATAGTCGGTCCTGGTCGGCTCGTTCATGCCGGGGCCTCCGTTACCCGGTTTACCCGGTGAAGGCGCCGGTGAGACCGGGTAACGCTCTTAGCGTCGTTACCCGTTACCCGGTCCCACTCTGGGCCGGTCATTACCCGGTAACGATCAGTCGTTACCCGGTTCATCGTCCGCCTCCATGTCTCCGATCAGCCCGCGCCCCTTCAGGAGGCGCAGCCGTGCCTTGGCGGTGTTCGGGGGGATGCCCAGCGCCCTGACCAGCGGAGTCGGCGTGGTAGCGATGGGAGCCGCCACCTACGGGTGCGTACTTC
>JAJYGO010000009.1 GCA_021785115.1 Chloroflexota bacterium
AGATCGTGGCGTTGGCCGTGCGGTAGTACTCGCCCTCGATCGTGAGGCGCTCGCCGCGCCACAGCTGCTGGATCAGCTGCGTGGCCTCGCGCAGGCGCGCGAACCGCTCGCTCTGCTCGGGCCACGCCACGCCCACCGGCGTCTCGTTGAGGCTCTCCCCGGTCCCGACGCCCAGGATCACGCGGCCCGGCGCGAGCAGACCCAGCGTCCCGAACGCCTGGGCGACGACCGCTGGGTTGTAGCGCAGCGCGGGCGTGAGGACGCTCGTGCCGAGCGTGACCCGCTTCGTCGCCTGGGTGGCCGCGCCCAGCCAGACCAGCGCGTTGGGCGCGTGGCCGTCGTGGTGGCGCCAGGGCTGGAAGTGGTCGCTGGTCCAGACCGAGTCGAAGCCGGCCGCCTCGGCGGCGACCGCGAGGTCGAGGAGGCGCTGGGGAGGGAACTGCTCGGCGGAGGCCTTGTAGCCGAGTCGCAGGGCGGGCATGGTGCTCCTTCCGGGACGGGAGCCGGGCTCACGTGGCTCATCGGATGCGTCAGTGCGATTGTCGCATCAGCCCGCGATCGCGAGCACGACGGCGCCCAGCAGCACGAGGCTCGAGCCCGAGAGGCGCAGGCCGACCTCCCGCCGGGTCACGGCCTCGCGCAGCCTGAGGACCCCGTACGCCGAGGTGATGAGCACAGCCGATTCGCGCAGCGGCCCCACGATCGACACCTCGGCCCGTGAGAGCGCGAACAGGACCAGCAGGTAGGCGGCCAGCGTCAGCATGCCGGCCAAGATCGCACGCCGCATGTCGAGCGAGCCCGCCCGGGACGCGAACGCGCCCCCGGCCAGCCGCGACCGGGCCAGGTCGATCAGCCCCAGCCCGACCGCGCCCACCACCCACAGGATGGCCGCGTAGAACCACGGCGGCATCTGCTGGGACCCCACCCGGTCCAGGCTGGTGTACGTGGCGATCATGAGCCCGGTCAGCAGCGCGAAGCCCGCGGCCCCTCGGTGCCCGGCGTTCGCCGCGCGCAGGAACCGCCACGGCCGCTGGACCGTGAGCAGGCCGATCAGCAGCAGGCCGACGCCGAGGGCTGCCCCAGCCGAGAGCCGCTCGCCGAGCAGGACGATGCCCACGACCACGATGAGCAGCGGGGCGCTGCCGCGGGCGAGCGGCGACACGATCGAGAGGTCCCCGCGCCGGTAGGCGGCCGCAAGGAAGACGAAGTACGCGATCTCGACCAGGCCGGACGTGAACCCGATGGCGAGCCCCGACGCGGGGATGACCGGCTGGCCGAGCACCATCCAGCCCGCGGCCACGGCGGGCACGACCAGGACGGACGCGGCGATCATGCCGACCGTCGCCGTCCGCAGCGGGTCGCCGGCGGTCTTGAGCAGGATGTTCCAGGTGGCGTGCATGAAGGCCGAGACCAGCACGCACGCGAGGGCGATCGAATCCACCGGCCGAGTCTACGGACCGGGACGCCACGCGTGGCGCCCCGGTCCGCAGCTCACCTCAGCGGGCGATGTCCCGTCGCGTCATCCCCCACGCGCCGAGGGCGATGCCGCCGGCGGCGAGCACGATGCATGCCACGATCCCGACCGGATCCCACACGCCGATCATCGGCTGGCCCATGTGCGCGGTCAGCGCCAACTGCTGGAACCAGCTGGGCAACTGCAGGGCCGGCGCGACCAGCCCGATGAGGTACGTGACCACGACGAACACCGCCGCGAGCTCGGCTGCGAGCGACGTCCGCCACAGGCCGCCGACGGCGAACCCGATGCCGGCGGTGGCCGCGGCGAACAGCCCGAGCGCCACGCTCCCGATCATCGCCTGCTGGGGGTCGAGGCCCCCGACCAGACCGCCGATCCCGATCCCGGCCGCGAACAGGAGGGTCATGACCGCGGTCGCCAGCAGCGCGGAGACGCCGCCCGCGGCGACCCAGCGGGACCTCGCCATCGGCGTCGTGAGGACGGTGTCCAGTCGGCCCTCCGTCTCGTCCGAGGCCCACTTGGCCACGAATGTCGCCGCCCCGAACCCGAGCGCGATGTACAGGAGCTCGGCGTATAGCTGCAGCCAGCCGCCTGCCGATCCGAAATCGATGCCCGGGAAGATCCTCGCGAACGTGTCGACCAGGTTCTGGCTCACCGCGATGGTGCCCGCCAGAGACGCCGCGAACGAGGTGAAGACGACTCCGAGGATGCCGACGCCGATCCCCCAGGAGAGCGCCCGCGGGAGATCCTCGCCAAACGCTCGGCTGACCGGACCCTGGACGCCCAGGACGCCCGCCGGCAGCGTGGGGAGCGTCAGGCCGGCCGTCACGCCGAGGTCCCGACGGGTGAACAGCTCGACGCCGGCCGCCAGCAGGACGACGCCGAGCACGAACTCCAGGGCGACCGCTGGCCAGTCGTAGACGCCGATCAGCGGGATGTGGTCGAAGGTCCAGGCGAACGGGCTCAGCCACATGAGCGGCCCGCCGATGGACAGGCCGTTCATGAGCCACAGGCCCACCATGACCAGGCTTGCGACTCCGGCCGCCCCCGCGCGCCCGAGGAGCGTCGAGAGCGCCAGCGCGAGCCCGCCGAAGAAGAGCGCCCCCGCCAGAACCCAGACCGCGAAGCCGAGAGACGACATGAGCGGGATCCGGTCACCAAGCGAGGCGTTGCCGAAGAGATCCGAGCTCGCCGTCATCGCGACCGCCATGATCGCCATCGCAAGCACGAGCAGGGTCAGGTGGGCCGCCAGCTTCTCGATCGCGATCCGTCGCTTGCCGAACGGCGACGTCGCCACGAGGTCGAGGCTGCCGCGACGCGCCTCCCCGGCGAGCGTTCCAGACAGCGCGAAGATCGACCACAGCGCGACGCCCATCGCGAAGATCAGGCCGTACTTGAACGTGATGTAGCCGCCGAGCGTGCCGACCCTGTCGCCCATGCGGTCGACGTTCGCGAACAGCCGGAGCATCTCGGGCGGGATGCCGCCGAACAGGCTGTCCAGGGCGTGCCGCGCGGCCTCACTGGGAAAGATGGTCGAGACCGCAGCGCCCATGACCAGGGCCATCCCGCCGAGCAGGCCGGCCGCGATGATGAACGCCAGCCGGGAGTCCCGGATCGTCTTGCCGTAGATGCTGCCGAAACCGTAGAGCCGCTTGCGCAGCGGGATCGGCCGGAAGCGGGTCGCCGCGGGGAGGCGCGGCGCGCCTGCGTCAGCGGACATCGGGTCCTGCCTCGACAGCGTCGCGGCCGTACTGCGCAAGGAACGTCTCCTCGAGCGAGGGCTCGCGGGAGACGAAGTCGAGCAGCTCGAACTGGGCGGCTGCCCGCACGACCGGCGTGATCGGGCCGGAGACGCGCATCCGCAGCGTGTGGTCCTCTGCCGAGACGTCGCTCACGCCCGGCAGGTGCGCGAACGTGTCCGAGGGGACCGGGCCGGCGAACCGCAGCTCCACCTGGTGGTGGGCCAGGTCGCGGAGGCTGTCGACGGTGCCGAGCTTGACGATCCGGCCGTCGCGGATGATCGCCACCCGCTCGCAGCTCTTCTCGACCTCGGACAGGATGTGCGAGCTGAGGAAGGCCGTGGCGCCCGCCGCGACATGCTCGCGGAGCGTCGAGAAGAAGGTCGCCTGGACCAGCGGGTCGAGGCCCGACGTCGGCTCGTCGAGGACGAGGAGCTCGGGCCTGTGCTGGAGGGCTGCGATCACCCCGACCTTCTGCTTGTTGCCCTTGCTGTACTCCTTGAACCGCTTGCCGGCCTCGAGCTCGAAGCGCTCGATGAGCGAGGCCTGGTACGCGGTGTCCACTCCGCCGCGCAGGTTCGCGAAGTACTCGAGCGTCTGCATGCCGGTCAGGCGATCGTAGAGCGCGAACTCGCCCGGGATGTAGCCGACCCGCCTGTGGATCGCCACCGGGTCGGCGGTCGACTCGATGCCGAACACGCGTGCGCGGCCGCTGGTGGGCCGGATCAGGTCGAGCATCGTGCGGATGGTGGTGGTCTTCCCCGCCCCGTTGGGGCCCAGGAAGCCGAAGACCTCACCCTGTTGCACCTCGAGGTCCACCTCGATGATCCCGCGGCTCTTGCCATAGGACTTGGTGAGCTTCTCGAGGGTGATCACGGCTGCCATGTGGCTCCTTCTCAGTCGAACCAGGTGCGGAGGGACGCGGGGTCGATGAGCGTCAGCGAACCTGGCGCGACGCCGAGGACCCGCTCGATCGCCTCTTCATAGGCATGCATGAACTGGCTGACCTCCTCGAAGGCGATCCGACCGTCCAGGTGATCGAGGATGAGCTGGCGCAAGGTGTCGGCCGTCCCGGTGAAGACCGCCGTGAGGATCGTGGCGGCGTGGTCGGGGTACGTGGGGTTCATGACGCCCTCGGCCGTCCCCTGGCGGACGATCCCGGCCATCATGGCCGCGAACTCGGCGAACGCCGCCTTCTCGGTGCGGAAGCGGACGAGATCGTTCGACGGGGCGACCCAGGAGCGGATGACCGCGAGCAGCAGGTCGCTCCGCTCGGCCTTCCATGCGGCGCCGGCCGTGAACACGGCCTGCAGCTTCGCCATGGCCTCGAGGCTCGGGTCCTCGACGATCGGCCGGAGGACGGCCATGGCGGCCTCCGTGGTCCGCACGATGACAGCGTCGAGGATCGCCTCCTTCGAGCCGAAGTAGTGGTAGATCGCGCCGCGGGAGACCCCCAGCTCGTCCTGCAGGTCCTGGATGCTCATCGCGTCGTAGCCGCGGCTCCGGAGCATCGCCTCGGCAGCGTCGAGGATCTCGTCTCGGCGGAGAGCGTGGGTGGCGGGGTTGCGGGTGCGCGCCATGAGGTCTCTCGAATTCTCCGACCGACTGTCGGTCGGATTATACGCCTCGTCCTGCGCCTTGCACACGCAGCCGCGCTCGTCCGCGCCAGACGCTCCCGAGGTCCGCCGTCGCTCGCTCCCGCACGGCCTGAGTCGCGCCAGACTCGGCGCGGCCCGTTCCGTGCGTGGGCGGCCCGTCGGGACGGGTCCGCGGCCCGGGGCGCGTGCGGGGGGACCGCGGCGGCGAGTCCCAGCCGACTCAGGGGTCGGGGCGCGTCGCGGGGCGTGCCGTCGCGGGGCGTGCCGGCTCAGCGCGCGGGCCAGCCGCCCAGCTCGGCGAGGGTTGGCGGGTTGGCGCCCGCCCGCTCGCAGACGAACGCGGAGGCGCGGACCGCGAACCGGGCGGCGCGCAGCACCGCGTCGGGGTCGCCGGCGGAGTGCCGCCCGCCGCCACCCTGGACGAGGCACGCGAGGAACGCCCCGCCGAACGTGTCCCCCGCCCCGATCGTGTCGACCACCTCGACCTGCGGTGCGGCGACGGCGTGCTCGACCCCGTCGACCACCACCCGCACGGGTGCCGCGCCGTCGGTGACGAGCACGACGCGCGGCCCGACCGCCTGGACCCACGCGATGGCCGCGTTCACCGAGGCGCCGGGCAGCAGGAACGCGAGGTCCTCGGTGCTGACCTTCACGACGTCCGTGCGAGCCAGCACCCGCGTGAGCCGGGCGCGGAAGGCGTCAGGGTCGCGCGTGATCGAGGGCCGGCAGTTCGGGTCGACCATCAGCGGCAGGTCGGGCGGCAGGGCGGCGACCAGCCCCTCCAGCGTCGTCGCCATCGGCTCGAGCACGAAGCCCAGCGTGCCGGTCAGCACCGCCTCGGTGTCCGCCGGCAGGCCAGCGGCGAGCGGTTCCGGATGGACCGACGGCGCCGACGTGGCGTCGGTGTAGAAGCGATAGGACGCGGCGCCGTCCACGCCGATCTCGGCCAGGGCCAGCGTTGTCGGGAGCTCCGTGCGCTGGGCCATGGAGAGGTCCACGCCCGCGCCCGCGAGCCCCGCCTCCAGATCGCGCCCGAACCGGTCCGACGACAGCCCGCCGATCCACGACACGGGCATTCCGAGCCGGCCGATGGCCCGCGCGCTGTTGTACGGGCCGCCGCCGGGGACGGCGGTGATGGACCCGTCGGCCCGGACGATGAGGTCGACCAGGGCGTCCCCCGCAACGACGATCACGCCAGGCTCACAGCCGGGAGGCGGGCGCGCCCGAGGGCGCGGCGGGTCGGTCGGTGCTCACCCGGCCATTATGGCATCCGGCATGGTGCCGACCCGGGCCGGCGCCGGTGCCCGTGCCCTGACGCGCCGCCCCAGGGCTGGCTACAATCTCGTGTAATCGATTGCCGCTGGCACGGCGCTTGGCGACACCACGACGGGAGTGAGCAGATGGGCGGCTTCGCGCTCAAGGACCCCAAGCGGATCGGCGTGGCCGTGCTCGGCGCCGGGCGGATGGCGCAGACGCACATGCGCACGCTGGCCGGGATCGACAACGCGGACGTGGTCGTGGTGGCCGACCCCGTCGAGACCTCGGCCCGGCGCGGCATGGAGGTCGCGCACGCCCGGCGCTGGACGCTGGAGCCTGTCGAGGCGATCCACGACGCCGACGTCGAGGCGGTGGTCATCGTCACGCCCACCTCGACCCACGCCCCGCTCATCGAGGAGGCGCTGCGGGCCGGCAAGGCGGTCTGGACCGAGAAGCCGATAGCGCAGGAGCTGGCGGACACGCAGCGGATCGTCGACCTGTGGCGCGAGACGGGGATCCCGATCGCGGTGGGGTTCATGCGCCGCTACGACCCCGGCTACGCCCGGGCGAAGGAGCTGATCGACGCCGGCGAGCTGGGGCGGATCGAGCAGTTCCACGCCTATTCGAGGGACGTCAACCCGCCGCCGCTGGAGTTCCTGCTCCACGCCGGGGGCTCGTTCCTGGACATGTCGGTCCACGACCTCGACCTCGCGCGCTTCCTGGTGGGCGAGGTCGACGAGGTCCACGCATGGGCGGCCACGCTGTTCGACGACCGCTTCACGCAGGCGAACGACTGGGACACCGCCGCGATCATGCTCCGGTTCCGCAACGGGGCCATGGGCGTGATCGAGACCGCGCGCCACTCGAGCTGGGGCTACGACATCCGGGCCGAGGTGTGCGGCTCGAAGAACAAGGTCACGATCGACGCCGACCGCAAGACGCCGGCGACCGTCACCAGCGGCGTCAACCTCCAGCACGACCTCTACGCCGACTTCTTCGACCGTTTCGACACCGCCTACCAGCGCGAGCTCCAGGCGTTCTTCGCGGACCTCGCGGCCGGGCGGACACCGCTCCCCGGCCCGGAGGACGCGCTCGAGACGCTGCGGCTGGCGGTCGCGTGCACGCGATCGTGGCGTGAGAACCGGCCGGTGAGGCTGGCCGAGGTCACCGCGTAGCTGGGCCCTGCCGACCCCGCGGCCCAGTCAGACTCCCTCGCGTGCCGTCGACGCCCGCCGACTTGCCGGGACGTGCAACGATGGCCGCATGACCGACCCCAGCCTGCCCAGCGGGATGCGGCGATTCATCGGCCCCGACGGGGTCGTTCAGCGCGTGCGGCCCGCTGCCTACACCTGGTGCGAGCACGACGGCCACGTGCTGCTGTGCCGCGTTGCGAACGGGCTCCCCGGCGGCGGCCACTGGACGCTCCCGGGTGGCGGGCTCCGCTTCGGCGAGGATCCGCAGCGAGCGGCCATCCGCGAGGTCCGGGAGGAGACCGGGCTCGAGGTTGCCCTGGGCGAGCTGCTGGGCCTGCGCTCGGCCGTGCTGGAGCCCGGCGAGACGCTGACGGGCCACCGTATCCAGGCGATCGGCATCCTCTACCGGGCCACGCTCAAGGGCGGCGAACTTCGCGACGAGACGGACGGCTCGTCCGACCTCGCCCGCTGGATCCCGCTCGACGAACTGGCACGGCTGCCGCTCACGCCGAGCGCGCGCTGGGCGGTGGGCCTCGCGCTCGCCGGATCGCCGGATTGACGCACAACGCTGCAGACCAGATAAGCACCACGTGAGTCACGTCGGTTACCCTGCGCGCAATGCCTGACCTGCCCGTTTGGGAGGCCCGCTTCCGCGCGCCGATCCTGTCCTACCCCTCCTGGTCCCCCGACGCCCCCGACCGCCTGGCGATCGCGTCCACCGAGAGCGGCTCCTACCAGCTCTTCGCCTGGGACCGCCGCACCGGCCGTCGGCGGCAGGTCACCCACGACCCGGTTGGCGTGCTGGGTGGTCGGCCGACCCGCGACGGCAGCGGGATCGTCTGGTTCCACGACGCCACGGGTGCGGAGTCCGGGCGCTGGGTCGTGGCCCCGTTCGAAGTCGACGCCGCCCCAGAGCCGCTGATGGAGGGCGTGCCCGAGGGCTGGGACGAGGGGCTGGCCATCGGGCGTCGGCGCACTGTCGCCGCGATCAGCACGGCCGAGCGCTTCTCGATCTGGGTCTCGGAGGGGGGCGCCGACGCGCGCTGCCTCCACGCGCACCCCGAGATGCTGGGCCTGGGCGCAGACGACTCGTCGGCGCTGTCGGCCGACGAGTCGATGGTGGTGTTCGAGCACGCCGAGGACGGCGACGTCCACCACACGGCCCTGCGGGTGATCGACGCCTCGGACGGGGCGACGGTCGCTGACCTGCGGTGGGAGGGGGTCGGCATCAGCAGCCACGGCTTCTCGCCGGTGGCGGGCGACCCGCGCGTCGCGATCGCCCACGAACGGAGCGGCGAGCGGAGGCCTGCGCTCTGGGACGTCCGATCGGGCCTGGTGACGGACCTCCCAGTCGATCTGTCGGGCGATGTCGAGATCTCTGGGTGGTGGCCCGACGGGTCGGCGGTGCTGCTGCTCCAGCTGGTCGAGGGCCGGAATCGGCTGCACCGCCACGACATCGGGGCTGGTGCGACGACGCTGCTCGCGTCGGAGCCGGGCTCGATCACGGCTGCCGCGGTCCGCCCTGACGGCGAGGTCTGGTACCGCGTCCAGAACGGCGAGCACCCGGCGCAGCTGCGCGCCATCGGGCAAGACGACCCGCTGCTGGAGCCCGACGGGCCCCGGGCGCCTGCCGGCCGAGCCTTCGAGAGCTGGTTCTTCGCCAACCAACACGACCAGCAGGTGCACGGCTTCATCGTCCGCCCGGCGGGAGACGGTCCCCACCCGGTGATCATGCGTGTCCACGGCGGTCCCCACATGTACGACCGGGACCACTGGGGGCCCGACATCCTCTCGCACGTCGACGCGGGCTTCCTGGTCGCGATGGGCAACTACCGCGGCTCTGAGGGGTTCGGCCCCGCGTGGCGAGACGAGCTGATCGGCAACGTCGGGTTCCTCGAGCTCGAGGACGTCATCGCCGGGCTCGACGACCTGGTGGCGCGCGGTCTGGCAGACCCGGCGCGGGCGGTCCTCGCCGGCTGGTCGTGGGGCGGCTACGTCACGCTCCTGGGGGCGGGGAGGCACCCCGACCGGTGGACCTCGCTGGTGGCCGGCGTCCCGGTGGCGGACTACGTGGCCGCGTTCGAGGACGAGGCGCCCTCGCTCCAGGCACTCGACCGCGCGCTGTTCGGCGGCGACCCCATCACGGCGCCGGAGCTGTTCCGGGAGCGCAACCCCATCACGTACGTCGACGCAGTGCGCGCCCCGCTGCTGATCCTCGCCGGCGAGAAC
>JAJYGO010000374.1 GCA_021785115.1 Chloroflexota bacterium
GTCGGCGGGGGCGCGGTGTGTCGGCGGAGGCACGGTGTGTCGGCGGGGGCGCGGTGTGTCGGCGGGCTGCCGGGGGGTGACGCCGCTGCCGCCGACATCGTGTTTGAGGATTCTCATCCTCCCCCGAAGACCCGCCGGGGGATGCCCGGCTAGCGTGCCCGTGGCGCCACAGCACGGCGGGCGCTCGACGTCCCGCCACCGCGGGCGCTCACGGAGAACCGCGATGCACCTGTCCGTCCACCGACTCGGGCTGGCCGCGGCGACGCTCACCGCGATCGCCACGGTCGGCGTTGCCCTGGCCCTCGACGGCTATGTCTCCTCGCACCGGGCCGCGTCATCCGGCGCGGCCGTTCCGGCGGTGAGTGCCACGTCGGCGCCGATCCCCGCCGCTTCCCTGCCGCCGGAGCTCGTCTACGTGCGGCCGGCGCCGTCCCCCCAGGTCATCCGCGTGACCCAGACCGCACCGCCGGCGGCCCCGAAGGTCGTCCACGTCACCGTGCCCGGCACGGGCGGCGAGGGAGCGGAGGGCGCGGACGGCGGCGAGCACGACGGCGGAGGCGACTGATGGAGCCCGGCCCACCGACCCGACAGCCCGCCGCGCCGGCCGTGCCGTCCGCGCGGGCAACCCGTGCGGATCCGACCGGCATGCGGATCATCCTCGGCGCCGGCGGCCTGGTCGCGCTCTCCGCGCTGGTCACCGCGATCGTCGTGCCGCCGGCACCGGCATCGGCCCCTGCCCCGATCCCGGCCGCCTCCCCGGCCACGGTCGCGCGGCAGCGTCCCGTCCAGTACATTCAGCTGGCGCCCGGTCAGTCACCGCCGCCCGGCGCAACGGTCATCGACGCGAAGGCGCCGAAGCCCGTCACCATCGTCACGCGGGTCCCGGCCCCCACGCCGAAGACCGTCGTGATCCGGACCACGCAGTCGGGGAAGGTGATCCCGTGACGGCCGTCGCGGGCATGCGCCCCGCGGCGCGGTCCCGGCGCGTCCCCTCCTCCGCGGCCCCGGATCCCGCCATCCTGCTCCCCGTGGCCCCGGTCTCCGTCGCGACCCGCGCCATGGGCGGCCGGCTGGGCGTGCACGTGGACGCCGCTCCGCCCGAGGCGGAACGGGCCCGGCGCGACGGACGCCGCGTCCTGGCCCGGGTCGGTCGCTGGGCGGACAGGCTCAGCCGCCACCTCGGGACGTCCGAGCTCTCGAGGCTGAACACGGATCCGCGGCCACGGGTGCGCATCGGACCGACCCTCGCCGCCGTGCTGCGGGCCGCGATCGACGCGAGCGAGGCGAGCGACGGGCTCGTGGACATCGGGCTGCTGGACGCGCGGCTGGCAGCGGAGGGGATCCGCCCGGCGGGGATCGCCACCGAGGAGCTCGGCACGGCATGCCTCGGGACGTCGGCCCGCGCCTGGTCCCTGCAGGCCGAACCCCGGGGATGCGCCGTGGTCATCCGACCGCCCGGGCTTCGCCTCGACCTCGGTGGCGTCGCCAAGGGCTGGCTGGCCGACCGTGCTCTCGACCTGCTCGACGGCTGGCCGGGCGCGGTGGTCGACGCCGACGGCGACCTCGCGCTCCGTGCGGCTCCCGGCCGCTCCTGGTCCGTCGCCGTGGACGACCCACGGGCCTCGGGGGCCGCGCTGGCGGTGCTGCGCCTCTCGGCCCCGGCGCGTGGCTGGCCCGTGCGCTGGGGCGTTGCCACCTCGGGCACCTCGATCCATCGCTGGCTGCGCGATGGCACGGTGCGCCACCACCTGATCGATCCCCGCACGGGGCGTCCCGCGGTCACGGACGTCGTCCAGGCGACCGTGGTCTGCGCCTCGGCCCTGCGCGCCGAGGCGCTCGCGAAGGCCGCGGTCATCGCCGGCACGATCGAGGGGCTGGCACTGCTGGACCGTGCCGGCGTGGGGGGCGCCATCGTCCTCACCGACCACGACGAGGTGCTTGCACTCCCCGGGACCCGGGACCTGCTGGCGGACGACGGCGACTGACGCGTCGACCGGGCAGGCGTGTCCGTGTCCCACCCGGTGTGGCACGATCGGCAGACACCGGGCCCCGCGTGGCACGATCGGGTGGGTACCGTCCCCGCCCGCGGCGAGCGGCGGTCACGGGCGCAACGGCGGGAGGAGGAGCCATGGCGACCAGCGTCGAGGTCCTGACGGTCGGCTACGCCGGCGATCGCGTCGCGAGCAGCGTGTGCCTGGTCCGGGACGGGGACCACCTGGTCGTGACCGACCCGGGGATGGTCGCGCACCGCTCCCGGATCCTGGAACCGCTGCGCACGCGCGGCATCGATCCGGCGGCGGTCGGGACGGTCTTCCTGAGCCATCACCACCCGGACCACACGATGAACGTCGCGCTGTTCCCGAACGCCGAGGTGGTCGACTTCTGGGCGCGCTACCGCGCCGACGAGTGGCTGGACCACCAGGGAGACGGCTACCTGCTCACGCCCCGTGCCCAGCTCTGGCTGACGCCGGGACACACGCCGCAGGACGCCACGCTCATCGTGCGCGCGGACGATGCCGTGTACGCACTCACCCACCTGTGGTGGCGCGAGGACCGGACGCCGGAGATCGACCCGCTCGCCAGCGACCAGGCGGAGCTGGAGCGTCATCGCGCCCGGGTGCTCGAGGTCGCCGACATCGTGATCCCGGGCCACGGTTCCCCGTTCGCGGTGCGCTGAGCGCCACGAGGGGTCGCCGGGGGTTCACAATGCCGGGGTCGAACACAGTGAGGTGATCGCGGTGGCCGGCACGTCCTCCTTGCGCCTCACGAGCCCTGCCTTCTCGGACGGGGCCGCCATTCCGTCGCGGTACGCCTGCGACGGCGCCAACGTCTCCCCGCCGCTCGCCTGGAGCGGTGCCCCGGACGCCACGGCCGCATTCGCGCTGCTCGTGACGGACCCCGACGCCCGCGGGTTCGTCCACTGGGTGGCCACGGACATCCCCCTCACGGCACGTGGCCTTGCGGAGGATGCCTCGGGCTCGGCGCCGGCCGGGAGGGAGGGACGCAACGACTTCGGACGGCCCGGATGGGGCGGGCCGTGCCCACCATCCGGCACGCACCGCTACGTCTTCGAGCTCTTCGCCCTCTCCTCGCCGCTCGGCCTGGCCGGCGTGCCGTCGGCGGCGGACGCCCGGCGCGCGATGGCCGGACGCGTGCTCGCGGAGGCACGGCTCACCGGCACGTACCGCCGCTGACGCAACGCCGCCCGGCGGGCCGACCCGCCGGGCGGCCCTTTCGCGGCCGGGTACGCTGGAGGCATGCGCAGCGGGTCGGTTCGCATCTTCCGCGTGGCCGGGATCGACGTGCTCGTCCACGTCAGCTGGCTGGTGATCTTCGGCCTGGTCACCTGGTCGCTGGCCATCGGCTACTACCCGCCGCTGCTGCCGGACCTGACCCCGGCGCAGGCGTGGGTGCTCGGCGCCATCTCGGCGATCCTCCTCTTCGCCTCCGTTCTCGTGCACGAGCTCGCCCACTCCCTGCTGGCGCGCCACCGCGGGCTCGAGGTCGACTCGATCACGCTCTTCCTCTTCGGCGGCGTCTCGAGCCTCCGTGGCGACGCGCCGCGGGCGTCCACCGAGCTGCTGGTCGCGGCGGTGGGGCCGCTGACCAGCTTCGTCCTGGCGGCGGTCTTCCTTGCCGGCAGCGCCATCGCCGGCGACGCCCGGCTCGCCGCCGTGCTGGGCTACCTCGGGCTGATCAATGCCCTCCTCGGCGCGTTCAACCTCGTGCCCGGCTTCCCGCTCGACGGCGGCCGCGTGCTCCGCGCCCTGGTCTGGCAGATCACCGGCGACATGCGGCGCGGCCTGGAGGTGGCCGTCGGCGTCGGCCAGCTCGTCGGCTACGGGTTCATGGCCTGGGGCGTGGTCGAGGTCCTCGCGGGCGATGCGTTCGACGGGATCTGGATCGCCGTGATCGGCTGGTTCCTGCAGGGCGCCGGCGCCGCCCAGCTCCGCCAGGTCCGCTCGGAGGCGCACCTGGGGGCGGTCCACGTCCGTGACGTCATGCGCGGCGACACGACCGCGGTGGGACCCAACACCACGGTGGAGGCGCTCATCGAGACGTACCTCCTGCCCGGCAACCGGCGGGCCCTGCCGGTCGTCTCCGACGAGCGCGTGGTGGGCATGGTGTCGGTCAGCGACATCCAGGGGGTCCCGGCCGACGAGCGATCCCTGACGCGGGTGGCCGACGTGATGGGCGGGCGCGGGGGCGTGGTGACGGTGACGCCCGAGATGCCGATCGCCCAGGCCCTGCAGGCGATGCTCACCGGCGATTACGAGCAGGTGCCGGTGGTGGAGGACGAGCGGCTGGTCGGCGTGCTGACGCGGGCCGACGTCGTCCGGCAGGTCCAGCTGCGGGAAGCGCTCCACCTCGAGTAGGGCCGGCCGCGCGTGACGCGGGCCGGCCCCCGTGCGATCCCGGCGCCCGGAAAGTCCGGGCCCCGGGGCGGCGTATGCGGCGGCGTATGCGCCTGTTGCGGATCAGGGCGCCAGGCCCAGGATGGCCTGGACCCGGCCGCTCTCCGGGAGCGTGCGCAGGCTGAACCCGACCTTCTCGGCCGTCCGCTGCATGGGGATGTTGCCGGGCAGGATCTCGGCGCAGATCCATTCCAGGCGCTCGTCGCGGCCGATATCCACCAGCCGCTGGAGCAGCGCGGTCCCGAGGCCCTGGCCCTGGCGTTCGTCGGCCACCACGATCGCGAACTCGGCGGCGTTGGCGGCGTGGCGCTTGCTCAGCCGCCCCACGGCCACGATCTCCGGCTCGCCACCGGCGCCCCGCTGCTCGGCCACGAGCGCGATCTCCCGGTCGTAGTCGTTGAAGCAGACGCGGGTCAGCCGCTCGTGCGCGGTCCGCTCGTCGAGGCCGATGTCGCGGAAGTAGCGCTCGCGCACCGTCTGTTCCGACAGGATGGCGTGGAAACGCGCCAGGAGCGGCTCGTCCTCCGGACGGATGGGGCGGATCACCAGCTGCGTGCCGTCGGGCGCGGTCCAGCTCCCCATGTACCGCCGCGGGTACGGGCGGATCGCCAGCCGCGGCAGCTGCTCGACGGAGAGCCCCGGATCGTGGAGCACCACCCGCGCGTCCAGCGCGATCAGCCGCTCCGGCGAGGCGAGCAGCGGGTTGATGTCGAGCTCCCTGATCCAGGGCTGCTCGACCACCAGCTGGCTGACGCGCACCAGGATCTGCTCGAGCGCGCCGACGTCGATCGGCTGGCGTCCGCGGATCCCGGCGAAGGCACCGTAGATGCGGGTGCGCTCCATCATGCGGCGGGCGAGGGTGGTGTTGAGCGGCGGGATGGCGAGAGCACGATCCCGGAAGAGCTCCACCAGCTGGCCGCCCATGCCGAAGAGCAGGACCGGGCCGAACTGCGGGTCGATGCTGCTGCCCAGGATCAGCTCGTAGCCCGTGTAGTTGATCATGGGCTGGACGGTGACGCCCTCGAAGTGCTCGGCGCCGCGCCGCTGCTCGACGGCGGAGCGGATCGCCTGGTAGGCGCCGCGCACGGCGTCGGCATCGCCCAGGTTCAGCTGGACCCCGCCCACGTCGGTCTTGTGGGTGATGGTGTGCGAGTAGAGCTTGACGACGACCGGATACCCGATCGCGTCCGCGGCCGTCACCGCCTCGTCCTCGGAAGCGGCGATCCGCGTCTCGGTGATGGGGATCCCGTAGGCGGAGAGGACCTGCTTGGACTCGTACTCCGTCAGGATCGTCCGGCCCTCGCCGCGGGCGGCTTCGATGACCTCCCGGGCGAGCGCCCGGTTGACTGCGCTCGCCTCGTCGTCCGGCAGGACAGGCGTCTCGTACAGCGCCCTGAGGCCGTCGTTGTATCGCCACATGTAGTTGAACATGTCGACCGCGGTGTCCGGGTAGGGGAACGTCGGGATCCCGGCCCTCCGCAGGACGGCCGTCCCGGCCTCCACGTCGGCGCCACCCATCCAGCTCGCCAGGACCGGCTTGCCCTCGATGTGGGCGAACGGCACCAGCTGCTCCGCGGTGCGCGTGGGGTCCGTCATGGCCTGCGGGGTGAGGATGACCAGCAACCCGTCGCTGCCGGGATCCTTCGCCGCGATCTCCAGGGCCGCCGCGTATCGTTCCGGGGGCGCGTCCCCGATGATGTCCACGGGGTTGTTGTGGCTCCACGGCCCCGGCAGGATCGCGTTGAACGCCTCCATGGTCTCCGGGGTGAGCTCGGTCAGCTGTCCGCCGCCGCCGATCAGCGCGTCGGTGGCGAGGACGCCCGGGCCGCCCGCGTTGGTGAGGATGCTGAGGCGCCGGCCCCGCGGACGAGGCTGCTTGGCGAGCACCTCCGCGATCGAGAAGAGGTCCTCGATGGCGTCCACGCGCAGGACGCCGACGCGCCGGAACGCCGCATCCAGGACCTCGTCGCTCCCGGTCAGGGAGCCGGTGTGCGATGCGGCCGCCTTGGCCGCCTGGGCCGTGCGGCCGGGCTTGATCACCAGGATCGGCTTGGTCAGCGCGACCTCGCGCGCCGCGGAGAGGAAGGCGCGCGCGTCGCCCACCGTCTCCATGTAGATGATGATGCTGTTCGTGTTCGGGTCGTCGCCGAGGTGGTAGATCAGGTCGCCCCACCCCACGTCCAGCATCGACCCGAGCGAGGTGACGGAGCTGAAGCCAACCTGCTCCTCGTGCGCCCAGTCCAGGATGGCCGTGAGGAGCGCCCCGCTCTGGCTGATGAGGCCCACGTTGCCGGGACGGGAGATACCCGCAGCGAACGTCGCGTTCAGGCCGTTGATCGGGTTCATCACGCCCAGGCAATTGGGACCGATGACCCGGATCCGCCCGCGCCGCGCCTGCTCCAGGACCTGCCGCTCGAGCTCCTCGCCCTCCGGGCCGATCTCCTTGAAGCCGGCCGAGATCACGATGGCGCCGCGGACGCCCGCCTCCACGCACTCGGCCATCACGCCGGGCACCGACGGGGCGGGCGTGACGATGACCGCCAGCTCGACCGGGTCCGGCACGTCCGCGAGGCTCGGGTATGCCTTGAGGCCCAGGATGTTCGAGCGCTTCGGGTTGATGGGGAAGACGGTGCCTCCGAACGGGCTGCTGATCAGGTTCCAGAGCACGGTGCGCCCGACGCTCCCCGCCTTCTCGGTGGCACCGACCACGGCCACCGACTTGGGGGAGAAGAGGGCATCCAGCGGGCGGCGGCCGTAGCCGAGGACGTCGCTCGCCTCGTCCACGGCCGACAGCTTGGCCGTCCCGCTGCAGGTCTGATCGATCATCGGTGACTCCAGGGGCGATCTCGGTAAACGGGGTCAGTGAACGCCCCGGGAGCGGGGGTGCACAAGGGGCGGAAAGACCCTGCGGGCAGCCGCAATGGTCGGTGTCCGTGCCCGGGCTGCCCGGCACGCCGCGGGCGGGCCGTCGGGCGGACGGGCCTGCACCAGACCCAGGTCCCCGGGCTCCTACGCGCGCCGGTTCATCACCCGGTGCGTCACGACGAACGAGGCGACGCACCACGCGGCCAGCAGCAGGAACGGCCCGGTCGTGAGCGGGAAGGTCCCTCCGGCCAGCGTGCCGCGGATCACCTCGCCCATCGCCTGGATCGGCAGCACCCGGTGGATGGCGGCCAGCCAGGAGGGCAGGCGGTCCGGCGGGAAGTTGAGCGGCGAGAACATCAGGACGAAGACCACCAGCACCTGTGTCAGCAGGTTGGCGAGCATGGCCGGCAGGAGGGAGGCGATGGCGTAGCCGATCGCCGTCGCGGTGAGCGCGACCAGGAGCATCGCGGGCACCACGAGCGGGCTGACCTGCAGCTCGAGCCCGAACCGCACGTCCCCGACGGCGACCGCGAAGATGACACCCGGGAGAACCACGGCGAGCCAGACGCTCAGGTCCGCCAGCAGGTAGACCAGCCGCGGGACCGGGAGCGACCGCATGTAGTCCAGCGTCCCCTCGGTGCGGGACTGCGCGACCATCTGCGGCACCAGCACGAGACCCATGCTGATCAGGGTGATGGCGGGTGCGCCCGTGGCGAGGAAGAGGGTGGTGCTCCGGTCGAGGCCTGGGAAGAGGAGCGGGTACCCGATCACGATCCCCAGCGCGAGGAGGGTCTGGACCACGATGGCCAGGGGCAGGACCCCCTTGAGCCGTCGCGCCTGCCAGCCGACCAGCAGTCGATAGCTACGCAGCGTGGACACCGGCCAGCTCCTCCCGTGCGATGGTGCGCGACTCCGGCTGGAGCGCGTCGGCGCGCCCGACCGCCCCGATGTAGACGTCCTCGAGCGTGGCCGGGGCGAGCGAGAACTCCTCGACCGTTCCGGCGCGCCGCAGCTGCTGGGCCCATGCGGCCGCGTCGGAGGCCTCGCCCGCCGGAACCGTCGCCAGGACGCGGTGGCCGTTGCGCGTCACGCGCCGGACGAACGGCGCCATGGCCGGGGCGTCGGCCCCGGGTTCGAGCACGAGCTCGAGCCGGAGGTCCTCGGCGAGCCCGGCCTTCAGGCTGGACGGCGTTCCCTCCACCACCACCCGGCCGTGGTCCAGGATGGCCAGGCGATCCACCGCCCGCTCCGCCTCGATCACGTTGTGGGTCACCAGCAGGACGGCGGCGCCGTCATCGGCGAGCCGGCGCACCTGCGCCCACAGGAGACGGCGTCGCACCGGGTCGACGTCGTTGGTCGGCTCGTCGAGGATCACCACCCGGCCCGGCGCGACGGCCGCCATGCAGAACGACACCAGCCGCTTCACGCCGCCCGAGAGCCGGACACCGTCGACGTCGAGCCATTCGTCCAGCTCGAGGGCGGCGGACAGGGCCCGCGAGCGCCGGTGCACGTCCGGCGCCGTGGCCCCCCGCAGCCGTCCGACCAGGCCGATCGCCTGGCGCGGAGTCAGCCCGGCGATCGGCACCTGGGCCTGCGGCTGGATCGAGCAGCGACGGCGCGCCTCGTCCGGGCGAGCCACCGCGTCGACGCCGTCGATGTGGATGGAACCCGTGTCGGGGCGCAGCAGGCCCACCACCTGGTTCGCGAGCGTGGTCTTGCCGGCGCCGTTGTGCCCCAGGAGGCCGTACACCTCGCCGGCCCCCACCTCCAGGGTCACGCCGTCGTTGGCCCGGACGCCGCCGCGATAGGTCTTGGTCACGTCGACGATCTCCAGCAGCATCCAGCGACCTCCGCAGCCCCCGCCGAACGCCCGGTCCCAGCTGACGATTGCTGGCCGCCCCGGGCTTCGCATACCGCAGAGTATGCAATACCTTCCGGTATGTCAATACTCTCCAGTATCGTGATACCTGGTGGTATGCTTTGCCGATGAGCAGCGAACGATTGGGGCGCCAGGCACGCAAGGAGCTGACGCGGCAGCTGCTGATCGACGCGGCGGCCGCCGTCTTCGCGCGCCAAGGGTTCGACGCGACCTCGCTCGACGCGGTGGCCGAGGCAGCCGGCTTCACCAAGGGCGCGGTGTACTCGAATTTCCGCAGCAAGACGGACCTGATCATGGCGCTCATCGAGCGACGGATGTCCGAGC
>JAJYGO010000433.1:0-2481 GCA_021785115.1 Chloroflexota bacterium
CCCGCTGGTGGCGGCCGCGTTCCGGCCCACGCTGCTGGTCTCCCTCAACGGGGCCGATTCGCACGCCTTCGACCCGCTGTCGAACCTGCAGCTGACCACCGTCGCGATGCGCCGGGCGGCGCTCCTCCTCGACGAGATCGCCCATGCGCACGCCGGCGGCCGCTGGCTGGCGACGGGCGGCGGCGGCTACGACGTCTACCGCGTGGTGCCCCGGAACTGGGGGCTCGTGTGGCTCGCCCAGGCGCATCGCAGGGTGCCCGCCCAGACCCCGCCGGCCTGGCGCGAGCGCTGGGCGGCCGAGGCGGCCCGGTACCAGCAGGGGCCCGTGCCGGAGCTGATGGCGGACCCCAAGGGAACCGCCCCGCGCGAGTCCGCGGCGATCGCCGAGGCGAACCGGGCCACCGCGTCGCAGGCGCTCGAGCACACGCTGCGCGTGATCGAGGAGCGGCGCGGCGGCTGATCGGGGCGATCGCCGCGCGAAACGCCGGGGCGGTTCGGCCGGGACCCGCTAGACTCGGCCCGGCCCGCCCCCGTAGCTCAGCGGATAGAGCAGCCGCCTTCTAAGCGGTTGGCCGCAGGTTCGATTCCTGCCGGGGGCGCCACCCCAGGGCAGCGGCGGCGAGCGGGCTCGCCGTGCCGGAGTGCGCATCGGCTTGCGCGTTCCGCAAGCTGATGGCTCCGTCGAGACTCCGCAAGCAGATGGCTCCGTGGTTCGGGGGCCGACTTCGAGTCCGTCCGGGGGGGCCACATTCGACGTCCGGATGTGGAGGGCGGTGTCGGATCACGCTCGCTTTTCAAAAGTTCGACGGGCGAAGGGCCCACGCCTATCAAAACCACCTGCTGGTCCAGGCCCGCGGCGGCCCTCTACCATCCCTCTCGTGGGAACGCGCTTGAGGAAGGCACAGGAGGACGCGGTCGCGGCCGCGCTTGGGCGCAGCCGGACGCCGTCCGAGGCGGCGGCGGAGGCGGGCGTCGAGGTCGCCGACGTGTGGCGCCTCCTGCGCCACGAGGCGTTCATGCGGCGAGTGCTGGCCCTGCGGCCCAAGTGCGGCGGGTGTCTCGGAACCGGGGCGTGCCCCTGCGCCGACTGCTGGGCGCGCCGGGCGGAGGAGCGGGCGGCCCGCGGCGTCGACAGCGGCATGACGTTCACGGACGGGCGAACCTGCCACGTCTGCGGCGGCACGGGGCGCAGCCCGGTCCGCGACGACTCGACGCGGGTCCTGCGGGCGCGCAAGGCATGGACCCGCGCCCGGGCCGGGGTGGTCGAGGTGTGGGTCGCCGAGCACGGCCCGGTGTGCCCCGGCTGGCAGCGGCCCCCGCACGCGGTCGAGGAGTCCTACCTGACCGTCGACCACGTCGTCTCGCTGGCCGCGGGCGGCGCGCTGGCGGACGGCGCCAACTTGGGGGTCCTGTGCCGCTCGTGCAACGCGCGCAAGCACACGAGCGCCGACGCGCCTGATGTGCCCGACGGCGAGGCGGCGGGCAACGCGCGCGTCGGGCGGGCGCTGCGCGAGGCCCGCGAGGCGGCCGGCGTGAGCCTGGAAGACCTCAAGGCTCGGACCGGGCGCAGCCTCACCTACCTCGCGGGCGTGGAGGCCGGCGACATCCGGCTGCGCGAGAAAGACCTGGCGCAGTCGTGGTGGGACCGCTGGCTGTTCCTGGTCCGCCCCTCCGGCGGCGACTTCCTGCGGGCCCACGAGGCCGACCTCGGCATCGACTACCTCGGCCAGCGGCGGGCCGGGATGCTCGCGCGGATCGAGCGCCTGCGCGAGCCGGTGCGGCCGCGACCGACGCGGAAGGCCGTCAATGACGAGGTCGCCCGCCTCCACGCCGCGGCGGCGGCGTTCGAGGCGCCGATCCGCAGCGCCGCCACGCACGAGGACCTCGACGCGCTGGCCGCCGCCCTGACCGCCGAGGTCCGGGCGCCCCTGGACGACTTGCTCGATCGCTACCGCACCGGGCACACGGTGGCGGAGTGGACGGAGATCGCACTCCCGGATGCCGAGCCGCCCGCCACAATCCGCGCGGCACACCTGTGGCTGGCGGCCAGCGGCGTCCGCGAGCCCTTCGCGCAGGCGATGGCGCCCCGGCTCTCGGCGGCGGTGCGTCGGGCGGTCAGGGAGGCTGTTCAGCCCGGGTAGCGGACAGGGTCCGCCGGATCACCGCTCCTTGGACCACTGCCACGGCGCGCGGTCGAGGGTGCGCACGTCCACGCCGTGGGCATCCGCGAGCGAGGGGCAGGCGACGACGTGACAGCGGCGGCAATGATCCGCCGACCGTCAGCGCTCGAGTTCGTCCGGAGGCACTCAGTCCGTTTGCGCGCGCAGCCGCTCGAGACGCTCCCCGAGCTTGCTCGGCATCGCGCCGGGCGCGTGGGGCTGGGCGGCAAAGCGCTCGAGGATTGCGATCTCGGCTGCCCGGTTGCCCTGCCGACGGTACATGACGGCCAGCCGCTCATAGGCTGCGGGCGCGACGCCGAAC
>JAJYGO010000433.1:2491-9471 GCA_021785115.1 Chloroflexota bacterium
TCAAACGCGGCCTCTATCTCGGTGGCGTCGCAGATCTCGAGCAGCAGAGCTTCCGCGGCCGAGTCGTCACCGAGATCCGCGAGGCGCTTCACCTCGGGATGCCAGTCGGAGTGCGGGCGGCCCCGGACCATGCCCGGCCCCTGCTTCCTGCCAGCCCGCATCGCCGGCGTCGTCGCGGCGACGTCTCTGGCCGACTTGCCGTCGAGCCGGCGGTCGAGCATGCGCGCTTGCTCGTCGGCCGGGCTCGCGTAGACCGTGATGCCGTAGTCGCCGCGGTCGGACGGTCCGCGGTCCCAGCCGCCGAAGATATCGGCTCGGGCATAGGCTGTGAGGCCAGCCGCCGTGATGCGGGCGAGTACCGGCGCGAACGCCGCGGCGTCCTGGCGCGAGAGGTGCCCGACCTTGTGGCCGTCGATGTACGCGCCGACGGCGTTCGTGTCGTAGGGATTTTCGGGCTCCGGCACAAGCGATGCCCATGTCACCAGCTTCACGGACTGGCGCCGGCGACCGCCGGCGACCGCAGCAATGGCCTCCCGATAGTGACTCTCGCCGACCAGTCTGAGGCCGCCACCGGAGGCCCGCAGGGGCAGAGCACCCTCGGGCAGCTCACCGCGCTGGTCGCCGAGGTCGATCCAGTCCGGCCCGTCCTCGGAGCGCTCGCCTTCTCCTCCCCCGAGGATGCGCCGCAGAATGCTCATTCAGTCGCTCCCGTGCCGGTCACAGCCGAACTCGGCGTCCACGCAGCGCCACGTGGGCGGGGCGCGGAGACGGCGTCTATGGGGGCATCCTATCGTCAGGACGAAGGCCAAGAGGGACTGAGCGTGACAGGACTGGACTTCTGCGCGATCGACTTCGAGACAGCCAACAGCTTCCGGGGGAGTCCCTGCGCGGTGGGGCTCGCACGGGTCCGCGACGGCCAGGTAGTCGACACGGCGACGTGGCTCATGCGTCCGCCCGAAGGCGTCGACGACTTCGACGCCTTCAACGTCATGCTCCACGGGATCACGCCGCAGATGGTCGCCGGCGAGCCCCGCTTCGCCGCGCGCCTTGGCGACATCCTCGACTTCGTGGGCGACCTCCCGCTTGTCGCCCACAACGCCGCCTTCGACGTGGGCGTGCTGCGCGATGCCTGCGATGCCTCCGGACTGTCCTGGCCACGCCTCGGCTACGCCTGCTCTCTCGTGCTCGCGCGCCAGACCTACGATCTGCTGTCCTACTCGCTGCCCTGGGTGGCCGAGGCCGCCGGAGCGCCTCTCGACGCACACCACGATCCGCTCGCCGACGCGGCCGCCTGCGCCTCCATCGTGCTTGACCTCGCCCGCCGGCGCGAGGCCGCGACCCTGCCAGACTTGGTGGCTGCCAGTCACTGCTACCTGGGCCACGTCGGCGGCGAGACCTGGTTCGGCTTCCATGGCACATGGTCTGGCAAGGGTCCGCTGCCCTCGGCCAACCCGAACGCCGATCCGGGCCACCCCTTCTACGGCCGTGAGATGGTCTTCACGGGTGCGCTCGCGTCGATGACGCGGGCCCAAGCGTGGGAGGTTGTTGCCGAGCGCGGGGCGATCCCGGCCGCCGGCGTCACCAGGCAGACGAGCATCCTCGTCGTCGGCTTTCAAGACGGGCGCAAGCTGCGCCCCGGCGAGACGCTCTCGGCGAAGGCCCGCAAGGCGGCGGACCTGCGCGCGAAGGGCCAGGCGATCGAGGTGATGCCCGAGGAGGATTTCTTCCAGCTGCTCGCCATGTAGCCGCCGATCGAGGTGGCTACTATGCCCCTGTGACCGACGTCCGCAGGGGCGGACGTGGGAGCAAGGCGGACCTCGACGCCCGCAGCTGGGGGGCGAGATCACGTTCGGCGCATCAGGCGACTCTCGGCATGCGAGCTGGCACCATCGCGTGAGGAGAGGCCGCGCCCGGCCGACCCGAGGCTCGTTTCGGGGAGACCGGTCGGGCGGACGGTCCTTGTGCCGGATGCCTGTGTGACAGACAACCTGTCGCGACGCAAGCCAAACTTGGATCCAACGCTTGTCGGTTGAAGTTGCGGGGCTACGGCTTGCAGGTTTTCGTCGAGGACTGGTCTGCGCGCTATGGCTCGCCGTACCTTGTTTCGCCCGACGACGGCTCGAGCGGCATGGCGGCCCAACTCGTCGAGGACGGCGCCGAGCTGCGCTTGCACACGCCGACGTGCTCGCCGGCAGACCACCTGGCGTTCGTCGATGGCGTGCGGCGGATGGAGGCGGTCATGTACCTCGCCGACGGCGACGCCTTCGCGCACGGGATCGCCGGTTCGCACGCGTGCGGGGCGGTCATCGCCGACGGCTCGGCACGGATGGCGATCGACCATGTGCGAGTCGCCAGGCTCGCGATCTTCGGCGCCGGCGTCAGATCGTCGCTGCCACCTGTGGACGGCTTCGCATGGCGGTCATCCTCCGTCGCTGATACGGAGCCGGATGCGCCGCTCAACGAGCTCCAGACGCGGATGCGTCAGCAGGAGGGTGTGCTTGCTGAGGAGCTCGCGGCCGACGGCCGCCTCGTGATCGTGGACGGCCCTCTCCACTTCGTGAGGAGTCGCGACCTCCCTGTGGTTGGGCACATCAAGACCCACCGGAGGATGCTGTTGACACCGGTCGCCCACCAGCAAGTCCCGAACCTACAGGCAGGGGATCGGACCAGCCTGTTCACACTCGGGGCCGACCGCTACTCGTGCTACCTGCGCCTCGCTGAGCCCGCCGCGAATGCCGGCCCGTGGTCCGGGGTCGTGAGGATCGAGGTCCCGCAGTCGGCCGGGCTCGCCGAGGCCATCAACACGGCGAACGCCGTGGCGGCCACGCTGCCCCGCTACGCCGGGATCCCGTGGCTGGATCCGAGGGCCCCCCAGAACCTCCAGCCCGTAGGCGCGCTCGAACGGCATCTCCAGCACAGCCTCGGCGATTCCCGCCTCGCTACCCGCGCCGTCCGGGCAGCCGTCGCCGAGCTTCGACGCCGAACGGAGGACGCAGCGTGACCGACGCCGCTCGACCCAGCATTTCCGTCGGGCTCGTCGACGGGTCGGCCGAATCGACGAGCCGGCGGTTCTCAGTTGTCCTCGACGACGACGCGGTCGTGCAACTCGACGATCTCGTGGGATCGCGGCAGGTCCTGCCCGACGGGACGGACCTCGCGCACTACGGGATAGTGGTCGAGGGATACGGCCAACTCGAGGGCGCCGACCTGCCATCGGACACGCGGCGCATCACGGCCGAGAGGACGATGCCGGGCGCGACAAGCCGTCGGGTAGACGTGCAGATCCTCAGGACGGTGCCCGAGATGTGGCTGCCGCCCGATCCTGGAGCCGTCGTTACGCGAGTGCGCGGCGCAGAGCGGTCGGCAGCCCTGTTCGTGGACCAGATGGACCACCCGCTGGCCGTCGGCCTCGACGCCGACCGCCAGCCGATCTTCGCGGACTTCTCGTTCATCAACGGCGAGAAGGGCGGGCACATCTCGATCTCGGGAATCAGCGGCGTGGCGACCAAGACGACGTATGCCCTGTTCGCGCTCTACATGCTCTTCGAGACCCCTGGGGGCCGGGCCCTCCTCGGCGCCCACGCCCCGAACACGAAGGCGCTCGTCTTCAACGTCAAGGGCGAGGACCTGCTCCACCTCGACCGGCCGAACGCGAGATTCGCGGCGACGGCCGGGGCGCTCGAGGGCTGGCGCGCCCTGGGAGTCGAGGACCCGGGGCCCTTCCGGTCGGTCCGCTTCTACGCGCCGCGGTCGGCAGGGTCGCGCGACGGGTCGAACGCGACGGACGTCGTTTCTCGCTCGGCGGCCGACGTCCGGCCGTTCGGGTGGACGCCGGAAAGGTTCATCAGCGGCGGGCTGCTCCGCTACTGCTTCGCCGAGGAGGAGGACGCGCGAACGCAGATCTCCTTCGTGGAGCAGCGGGTGCGGGTGCAGCTCGTCCGCCACGCCCATCCGCTCGAGGGCGAGCCCGGAGCGGTGGTGCTGGCCCCGCCGCCTCCCGGCACGCCGTTCGACGTCGCCAAGCTGCTCCGCTCCCGGCGCGACCCGCTCAAGGCGGCAGCGGGGGAGCCGATCCGGGACTTCGGCGACCTGGTCGACTTCCTCACCAGCAGGCTCAGCCCGCCGAACGTGGACCCGGACTGGAGCGCCGGCGTCGCGGACGGCACCAGCCTCGCCTTCCTCCGCCGCCTGTACGGCGCCTCCCCGCGCCTCGGGCACCTCGTCCAGCGGGACGTGGAGGCGGTCGCGCTCGACGAGGCGGTCACCGTCGTCGACATCCACTCGCTCCACGACGCGGCGCAGCGCTTCGTGGTCGGCGCCCTCACGTCCGCGATCTTCGAGGACAAGCAGGGCAAGGGCCGCGAGCCGCTCAGGTTCATCGTCCTCGACGAGCTGAACAAGTACGCGCCCCGCGAGGGCCGGAGCCCGATCAAGGACGTGCTGGTCGACATCGCGGCCCGCGGGCGGAGCCTCGGCGTCATCCTCATCGGCGCCCAGCAGTCTGCAACCGAGGTCGAGCCGGCGATCATCCGCAACGCGTCGGTGAAAGTCGTGGGGCGCCTGGACGCGGGGGAGTCCGCGGACTACCGGTTCCTGACGCCGGAGGTGCGCGAGCGGGCCACCAGGTTCCTCCCCGGGACGATGGTGCTCGACCAGCCGATGGTCCCCGCCCCAATCCCCATCCGGTTCCCGTTCCCCGCGTTCGCCACGTCCGTCGGCGAGGACCTCCAGGGCGCCTCGGCGTCGGGCGAGGACGTGGACCAGCTGTTCCGTCAGCTCTGATGCGGCTCCTGCACACCTCCGACTGGCACCTCGGGCGGGAGACCTACCGCGTCTCGCGACGCTCCGACCACGAGGCGGTGATCGACGAGATCGTCGAGACGGCGCGTGCCGTGCACCCGCACCTGATCATCCACTCGGGCGACCTGTTCGACGGCCCTCGGCCGGCCTACGACGACCTCAGCCTGGGCGTGACGGCGCTGCAGCGCCTCGGGGCGGTCGCGCCCGTGGTCGTCGTCTGCGGCAACCACGACTCGCCGCCGCTGTACCGCCTGTTCACGCAGCTCCTCGGCCCCGAGGCGCCCATCAGGTTCGTCGACGTCGCCAGGCTTCCGGAGGCGGGCGGGATCCTCGAGTTCCCCGGCGACGGCGAGGAGCGGGTCCGCCTGGCCACGCTCCCGTTCATCCACGCGAACCGCCTGGTGACCGGCTTCGAGGACCCGACCCTCCGCACGGCCCTCTACGCCGACCGGGTCGCCGCGATCGAGCAGCGCCTCGCGACGGGGCTGACTGCCGGCTACGACGCCGGCCGGGACGTCCTCCTGTTCGCGGCCCACCTCTACGTCGGCGGGGCGACCTACGGGCGGAGCGAGCGCTCGCTCCACGTCTCCGAGGCCTACGCGAGCCGCGCCGAGGCGCTCCCCGCCGTGTCCTACGGCGCGCTCGGGCACATCCACAAGCCACAGGCCCTCCCCGGCGGGGCGCCGGCGCGCTACGCCGGGTCCCCGATCCAGCTCGACTTCGGCGAGGAGGGCGAGGAGAAGACGGTCGTCGTCGTCGACGCGGAGCCGGGCCGCCCCGCCGCCATCGAGCCGCGGCCCCTGCGCGCCGGCCGACCGCTCCTCCGGATCGCCGGCTCGATCGAGGAGATCCCGTCCCACGCTGCGAGCGCGGCGGGCAAGCTCGTGCACGTGACGGTCCGCAGCGAGGATCCGGTCCCCGACGTGTCCGACCAGGTGGCGGACCTGCTGCCGGGCGCGGTCATCCTCGAGGTCGCGGAGGACGTCGCCTCGCGCAGGCTGGCCGTCGTGACCGAGGCCGGCGGGGCGGGAGCCGCCGAGCCCTCGATGGACGAGCTGTTCGAGGGCTACCTCGGCCTGGTCGGGACGCGGTCCGGGTCGGCGGCCGCCGTGCTCGAGTCATTCCGGAGCGTGCTCGAGTCGGTCGAGACGGACGAGCCGCCCGTCCTGCCCGGGCAGGAGGCGCTCGAGCCGCTGGAGGGCGGGGCATGAGGCCGCACCGGCTCGTCATCGAGGGGCTCAGGAGCTATGGCGCCCGCACGGAGATCGACTTCGCCGACGCGTCGCTGTTCGCGATCGTCGGCGACACGGGCTCGGGCAAGAGCTCGATCCTCGAGGCGATGGTGTACGCCCTGTACGCCTCCGCCACGTGGACGAGGCAGCCCGGCGAGCTGATCGCCGACGGCGCGCGGACCATGACGGTCGAGCTGACGTTCGAGGTGGACGGCCGCATGTGGCTGGTGCGCCGGTCCATGTCCCGGGCGAACTACCCGCCGTCGATCCACCTCCTTACGGCCGTCGACGACGGCAGCGTCCGGTTCGACACGGCGGCCGCGGTCGACCGCGAGATCGAGCGCCTGCTCGGGCTCAACGTCGACGCGTTCTGCTCCGCCGTGATCCTCCCGCAGGGCAAGTTCGAGCGGCTCCTCACGGCCTCGCCGGCCGAGCGGACGCGGATCCTCAAGGGGATCTTCCGCCTGGAGCGCCTCGACGAGGCCCGGGCCCTCGCGAAGTCGCGCGCCGAGCGCTACGAGCCCGCGTACCAGGAGCTGCGGCGCGAGCGGGCGCGCCTCCACGACGATCCGGCCGCGGTCGCCGCCGAGGCGCGCACTCGGCTCGCCGCCGCCGACGGGGCGATCGCCGAGCTCACCGAGATGCGCCGCCGGCTGGCCGAGATTGCCGAGCAGCAGCGCTCCGCGGAGAGCTCGGGGGCCGCGCTCGCCGCCGAGGGTCTGGCCCTGAAGGCCGCCATCGACGCCGTCGACCCGGGCGAGGCGGCGCGGCTCGCCGGCGTGGCCGAGGAGCTGGCCGCCGCCCTTGAGCCCCTGGTCGCCGCCCGGGCCGCGGCGGAGGCTGCCGAGGCCGAGGCCGTCGCGGCCGTCGACGGGGCGAAGGAGGAGGGGCTCGACGCCGCGAGCCTGGGCTCGTACCGCGTGACGATCACGCAGGCGCGAACCGCGC
>JAJYGO010000041.1 GCA_021785115.1 Chloroflexota bacterium
GCCCGGACTGCCTCGACGACGAGCGCCGCGTCACGCGGGTCGCCTCGGCAGGCGTCTGGAGCGACGACGGAGACGACCGAGCGACGCGCGGGGCACGCGCGGCCCGAGGCTGCACCCGCGGGCTCCCCGCGGGTAAGGGAAAGACGGTCGCTCCCGGGGTGGGCCGGACGGCCCATCTGACCGAAGCCGGGGCAGGACTCACCCAGCGACGTCGTGCCTGCGACCGGCACTGGTGGGGGAGGTGCGATTCGAACGCACGACGTGCCGTGTATAAGACGGCGGCTCTAACCGCTGAGCTACTCCCCCGGCCCGGACGAGGATACCCCGCCCGCGAACTCGATCGGCATGGTCGCGGCCCGCGGTCCCACACCCGGGTCGCGACCCGCTCGGTGGCGCACTGCGCTCAGCGGGGCGGGGCGCTCAACCTCGCGGGGTGCTCAACCTCGCGGGGTGCTCAACCTCGCGGGGTGCTCACTGGTCGAGGATGGTGAGCTCGGCCCGGCGCGGGAACGTGGCCGGGGTGTGCCGCGCCACCTCCTCGACCGTCTCGAGGAACCGGTCGAGCTCGGCCTCCGAATTGAACCAGCCCACGCTTGCGCGCAGCGCGTCCATGCCCGGGACCGTGCGGAGGATGGCGAAGACTCGTCGCTGCAGGGCGTCCAGCGCCTCCTCCGCGGTCCAGCCTGCCACCCGGAACGTGACCAGGGTCGCCATGCTGCCGCGCGGCGTGAGCACGGACACGCCCGGGATCGACGCCAGTCCGTCGGCGACCGCGCCGGCCAGCCTCGGCCCGCGGCTGTACATCCACGGCAGCCCGACATGCATCGCCAGCCAGCCCGTGCTCCGCCCGAAGGCGGCCACCGACGGGCGGTGGAAGCCGGTGGTGTCGAAGCGGCGCGCGTCCGGCCACGGTCGCAGGGCGAGCGGTCCATGCCCCGCGAGATGCGGGCCGGCCCCCGGCCGATCGGTGCCGGCCCCAAGGGACCCGCCGGCCCCGGACGATCCGCTGGCCCCGGGGGATCCGGTGGCCCCCGGCGGATCGACGCGACCCCCAGGGGATCCGCCAGCCCCGGACGGCCCGTCCACCGGCGCACCGTGGGCGGTGGCCTCATCGGTGGTCCACCACCCGGCGTACGGCTGGCGCGCGTCCCGGATGGCGCGCTCCGACGCCCAGAGTGCGCCCATCCCCTCCGGTCCGAGCATCCACTTCTGCGCGGGGATCGCGTAGAAGTCCGCCCCGATGGCCGCCGGATCCACGTCGATCGCGCCGGCAGACTGGGCACCGTCGATCGCGCTCCAGGCTCCTGCCCCCCGCGCCAGCGCCGCGATGCGCGCGACGGGGAGGACCGCACCGGTGATCCACGAGACGTGCGAGGCGGCCACCAGCCGGGTGCGGGGCGAGAGCTCGCTTTCGATCGCCGCCAGCGTCGCGTCGGCGTCACCGCCGTCCCCGACATCGGCCACCCGCACCGCCACCCCGCGCTCCGCCAGGGCGGCCAGGGGCGCCAGCAGGCCGCGGTGCTCGAGCGATGTCGTGACGACCTCGTCACCGGGTCGCCAGTCGATCGACCAGGCCGCGGCGTTCAGCCCGTCGGTGGTCGAGCGCGTGAGCGCGACCGAGTCGGGGGACGCGTGCAGCACGGCGGCGACCGCGGCCCGGCACTCGGCCATCCGCGCCAGGAGCTCCTCGTACGCGTCGTGGCCCGCACGACCGTATCGCAGTTCGTAGTCCTCGAGCTGGCGCAGCGCCTCGTCGGCCGTGAGCGGCAGCGGACCGGAGCTACCGGTGTTGAGGTAGATCGAAGCCTCGAGCGCGGGCAGCTGGGCTCGCGCCGCGTCGACCCGCGCCTGCTCGTCGGGGTCCGGCCGATCCATGGGCCGCTATGATACCGGCGATGCCCGCATCCTTCGCCCGGCCGGAGCTGCTCGCCACGATCGACTGGGTGGCGGAACAGGTCTCCCGTTCGTCGGTGCGCATCCTGGACTGCCGCTGGCGCGCGGACCTCACCGCCCGCCAGCTCTTCGCCGAGCGGCACATCCCGGGAGCCGTCTTCATGGACTGGATGACGGACCTGGCCGACCCGGACGATCCCACCCCCCTGCAGCTGGCCGGCCCCGACCGATTCGCCGCGGCCATGTCCCGGGCGGGGGTCGGCGACGGCATGACGGTCGTCTGCTACGACGACACGGGCGGCCTCTACGCGAGCCGCGTGTGGTGGAGCCTCCAGACCTACGGGTTCGACGCGGTGCGCGTCCTCGACGGCGGCTGGCCCGCGTGGGTGGCCAGCGGCCGGCCGTCCAGCACGGCGCAGCTGCAGGCCGAGCCCGCCACGTTCACCCCGCGGCTGGAGCCCCGCCGGCGGCTGTCCACCGCCGACGTGCGCGACCTCATCGGGTCGAACAACGTGGACGTGGTCGATGCGCGGAGCCCGGCCGACTTCGCCGGTCAGCAGGGAGACTCGGGTCGCCTGGGTCGCCTCCCCGGCGCAGTGAACGTCCCGGCCGTCCTGCTCACCGCGGGCGACGGGCAGCACTTCCTGTCGGCCGAACAGCTCGCCGGGATCTTCCAGCGCGCAGGCGTCTCGCGGGATCGGCGGGTGCTCGTCTACGACGGCAGCGGGATCGGCGCGTCCAAGGTCGCCTTCGCGCTGACGCTGCTCGGCTACCCGGATGTCGGGGTGTACGACGCGGGCTGGGCCGAGTGGAGCGCCCGCATGGATCTGCCGCTCAACCGCTGAGATGGATCGCCCGCGCAACCGCTGAGGACGCCGGCGCTCGATGCGCCGCCGGGGATCAGCTCCCGGCGCCCGAGTCGGCCGTTCCGCCATCGCCGGTGATCAGCTCCCGGCGCCCGAGTCGGCCGTTCCGCCATCGCCGGTCATCGCCGGTGATCAGCTCCCGGCGCCCGAGTCGGCCGTCTCCTCTTCGTACGGTGCGAGGATCTGCGAGCGGGCGTGGTTGAAGGCGAGCATCGCGACCCCTGTCTCCGGCACGCCGAGCGATTCGGACTGGAACGTCGCGCTGGTCAGGGGCACGAACTGGCCGAGCAGTTCCTCCAGCGCCTGGCGGAGGCTGCGCTCGGGGAGCAGGTGGATGTCACCCACGAGGCGGAACGGAGGGATGCTGACCATCGCCCGCTGCGTGACCTTGACGGTGCGCAGCTCGGGCGGGGTGCTCGTCTCGTCGTCGAGCTCGTAGGCGAAGAGCACCGTCGACAGGTTCACCTGGGCGAACGCGGCGGTCTGGACGAGCGTGCCCGACCCGTGGGCCTCGAACGTGACGTCCTCCAGCACCAGGAATGGCTCTGCCGGGTTGTTGAGGGCGTCCGTGAGCCGCCGGACCTGGGCCTGGAGCGTGCCGCGGACCACGAACGCGTCGGTGCAGCAGACGAGCCGGCGCACCTTCGCGGCGGCCAGCTCCGACTGGAACTGCGGATGGGGTTCACCGTAGCCGAAGACCAGGTGTGCCATGCGTTGCAGTATGGCGTGCGAGGCAGCCGCGGGGAACCCTCTGTACTCGTCCGGCACCGGCCGCGTGCGCTCTGCCGCACCGTGGCTGTCGCACGCTGGCTGGGCATCGGCGGGTACGTGGCGGTGCATGGCTGATGCACGCCCGCCGTGCATTGGCCGGCCACCACGACCCGGATCCGCTGTCGCACGCCTGCCGTGCATCAGCCGGTCATCTTCGCCGATCGTCGCTATTGGACACAACGCGAGCCCTGCGTGTCCGGCCGTGCCCCGGCGTGAGCGTCCGCGGTCCCCATACGGCCGAGTTGCCGCACGAACGGGCGGCCGAGACCCTCGGACCCGCCCCTCCGCATGCCCCGCGACCGCGTACAGCTCTCCTGGCGTGCAATAGCAGACAACGCTCCGCGGCGCCGGCTCGGCCCGCCGGCTCCTCGCCCGATCGGAGAGGGTTCTTCGGCCGGCGGCGGCCGATCGGACGCGCCCGTTCAGCGGGCCAGCGCCGCCACCGCCGAGAGCGAGTCGGCCTCCGACGGCTGCTTGTCGGGTCGCAGCCGCGCAATGCGCGGGAACCGCATGGCGAACCCGGAGGCGTGCCGCGCCGAGGGCTGTACTCGATCGAAGGCCACCTCGACCACCACGGTCGGCTCCACCAGCCGGTACCGGCCCATCCGCCGCAGTGTGTGCGCCTCGAACCAGCGCGTCATCTCCGCGATCTCCCGGTCGGTGAGCCCGCTGTAGGCCTTGCCGACGGTGACGAGCTGGCCTTCCCGGCCGGGCCGGTCGTCGCGCACGGCGAACGTGTAGTCCGACAGGACGCCATGCCGCTTGCCGTGCCCGACCTCGACGCCCACCACGACGCAGTCCAGCGTGGCCAGCGCCTTCTTGAGCTTCAGCCATGCGAGGCCCCGGCGCCCCGGCGTGTACCCGCTCGCGGGATCCTTGACCACCAGCCCCTCGTTGCCGCGGGACCGCGCCGCGTCGAACGCGGCATCGAGCTCAACCGCCGAGACCGGGTGCTCGAGACGACCGAGGATGATCCGATCGGGCAGGGCCAGCGATTCGAGGCGCGTGCGGCGCTCGGCGAGCGGCAGCCCGAGCAGCGGCCGGACCTCGCGAGAGACGGACCCGGCCACGGACAGCGAGCGGACGTCGCGGGGTGCCGGCTCGCCCTCCGACAGCGCGATCGCGTCGAAGACGACGTAGCCGGCTGGCACGGCGGCGAGCACCTCGGGACCCGGGGCCGTGCGCCCGAGCCGATTCTGCAGCCGCGCGAAGGGCAGGATCCGTCCCTCCTCCATCGCCAGCAGCTCACCGTCGAGGATGCCATCCCAGGGCATCGCCCGTGCCGCGTCGGCAACCTCGGGGAACTGGCCGGTGATGTCGTGCAGGTCCCGGCTGAAGATCCGCACGTCGCTCCCGAGCTTGTGGAGCTGCGCCCGGATCCCGTCGTACTTGTCCTCGGCCCAGAGTGGCGGCCCCAGCCGATCCGCGATCTCCGCCGCATCCCCGGCCGGCGAGGCAAGCATCGGGAGCAGCGGCCGGAACAGCGCCGGGCGCGCCTCGGCGAGACGGTCCTCGCGCGCCAGGACCGCGACCTCCCCGACGTCCCCGCTCGCCATCATCGCGCGCTGCACGTCCTCGAGCGGCCGTCCGAACGCTGCGGCGATCGCCGCCTCCAGCAGCCCTCCCCGGAGGCCGATCCGCAGGTCTCCACTGAGTACCTTCACCACGTACATGGCGCCCAGGGGATCGAGCCGGTCGAGGAGCGCGACCAGCCGGTCGATGCGTGCCGCGGGGCGCCGCGCCGCCACCATCTCCGCGAACGCGGCCTGCACCTCGGGCAGCGTGGGGCCAGGCCCGGGGCCGCCGGGCTGGTTATCGGCCTCAGGCCCCGCATCGGCACCCCGGGGCTGGTTGTCGGCCTCTGACCCGGCATCGGCGCCCCGGGGCTGGTTGCCGGCACCGGGCCCGGCAACGCCACCCCGGGGCTGGTTGTCGGCACCGGGCCCGGCAACGCCACCGCCGGGCTCGATGCCTCCGGCCTCCAGGCCGCCGGCCCGGGCCCGAGGCCCATGCTCGACGCCGCCGCCCCCGCCCTCGCCACGCGCCACCCGGCGCGCGTCGCGCTGCACCAGCAGTTCGTGCGTCGCCCGTCCCGGGTCGCTGGATCGGTCGTAGGCCGCGCCGAAAGCACCCGGCCCCACTTCGGCTGCCCGCTCCACCGCAGCCTGCACGGCGGCCCAGCCCGTGCCGACCGTCCGCGGATCGGACGCGGGGAAGGGTCGGCCCGTCAGGAAGACACATGCGACCCGCAGCGAGGCGTCGTCGAGTGCCCGGAGGTATGCGCCGAGGCGGGCGACCTTCTCCGACGTTCGGGTGGTGGCCGCCACGTCGGACGCCGTCTCCGCCCACCGGCGCATGTCGGCGATGGTATAGCATCGGCCTGCCGATGGCTCCTGATCTCGATTCCCGCCGCTGGCACCCGGACGCGATCCCCGGGCGCCTGGTGGTCCTGCGGCGCCACCGCCCGGAACAGTTCCCCACCTACCTGCGCTGGTACCGGGACCCCGAGGTCGCACGGCTGACGCGGTTCCAGGTCGGGCCGATCACGGACGAGGAGGTGCGCCGCTTCTTCCTCTCGCGCCTGGTCGCGCCGGACGCGTTCGCATACGCGATCCACCTGGCGGACGGCGACCGACTGATCGGCACCACGACGCTCAGCGCGCTCGACGCCGACAACGGCAGTGTCCTCTTCCACATCACGGTGGGCGAGCACGACTGCTGGGGGCACGGGTACGGGACCGAGGCGACGGCGCTGATGGTCGGCCACGCGATCGACACGCTGCTGCTCCACCGGGTGGGCCTGAGCGTCTTCGAGTTCAACACGCGCGCCATCCGGGCCTACGAGAAGGTGGGCTTCCGGGTGGAGGGGCGGACCCGGGAGGCAGTCTGGCGGGACGGCCGGTTCTGGGATGAGGTGCACATGGGGATCCTCGAGTCCGAGTGGCGGCGGCGGGGACGGCACGCGATCGGGGGCGACCGGGAGGCCGAGCGAATATCGATCGGCGCGGGCGACGGCCACGATGGGAAGGATCCTCTCCCGGCGAAGGGCTTCTCGACCCGGTACGGCGAGCGCTGAGCGCGATGGCGACGGCGGGCACGGCGGCCGACGAGGCACGCTCCGAGATCCGCGAGCTGGCCGCGGCCAGGGGTCATCCGACCGACAACGCGCGCCTCGCGCTGGCGCGCCTGGAGCGGGCACTCGAGGACGGGGCGCTGCAGCGCACGGCGTTCCTGGCGCAGGCGATCGCCGACCTGCAGGTCGCGCTCACGCAGGACGAGGGCCAGCGGCTGGGCGGCAAGAGCGGCGAAGCGGCCCGCGTCATCCTGCGCGCGATCGTCCGGGGCCTGGACGAGGCGTAGACCGCGCCATCCCGGCACCGGACGCGGAGTGAGGCGCAGTCCCGCCGGGCCGGTATGATGCCCGGATGGAGCGACTGTTCGGGCGTCCCCGCCCTTCCGACGAGCAGCGACGTCGCACCCCGCCGGGTCAGTACCTCAGCGAGAAGTGGCCGGTGCTGCACTACGGGTCGGTGCCGCGGACCGACCTCGCCACCTGGGACTTCAAGGTGTGGGGCGAGGTGGAGCAGCCGCTCGATCTCTCCTGGGTCGAGTTCCAGGCGCTGCCCAGGAAGACGGTGCACTGCGACATCCACTGCGTGACCCGCTGGAGCAAGCTCGACACCGAGTTTGGCGGCGTGCCCATCCAGGCCATCCTGGAGCGCGCCGGGCTGAAGCCGTCGGCGCGGTTCGTCGTCGCGCACTGCGAGCAGGGCTACACGACCAACCTGCCGCTCACCGTGCTGGACGACGACGACGTGCTGCTGGCCGACACGTACGCGGGCGCGCCGCTCGAGCCGGAGCACGGCTACCCGCTGCGGCTCCTGGTGCCCAAGCGCTACTTCTGGAAGAGCGCCAAGTGGATCCGTGGCCTCCAGTTCCTCGACCACGACGTGCCCGGCTTCTGGGAGCGATACGGCTACCACAACGACGCCGACCCCTGGAAGGAAGAGCGCTTCAGCGACGAGTAGCCGGCCGGGCAGGCCGCTCCCCGTCCGTGACGGTCAACACGGATTGACGAACGATCCCCGCGCCGTGCCGCTGCGTCCGACACCGGATCCCCCGTTTCCTGCGCCCGCGCGCGATTCGGTGGACACTGCCCGCCTGCACCGAGGGCCGAAACGTGGAAACCAACCGCGGCGGCCGGCAGCGAGCCCGTCCCGGACTCCTGGCAGCCTTCCGCCGATACATCGCCGACCTGGACGCGAGGAGTCGCGCCAACCTGCACCGCCATGCCGAACTGCGCGAGGTGGCCAGCGCCGAACGTGAGCAGCGCGAGTCCGAGCTCCGCATGGAGGCGGAGATCTTCGTGGCCCGGCTGCCGCGCTGGCTGAGGCCCGGCCCGGCCGAGTCCGGAACCTCGTGGGTGGCCGCGGTGGACCTTGCCCTGCAGCGGCGCCGGGGACGCCCACCCTTCGTGACGCACGCGGGCCGATCATGGGTCGGCCTGACGCTGCCCGAGGGCACGGCGCTGCGCATGACCGCGCAGGGAGCGGCGCTGCGCCCGAGTCCCCGCGGCACGGCCCATCCCGATGGCCGCGCGACGATCACGGGCCGGTCGGCCGAGGACCGGCCCACGCCCCCAGTGGCCGACGCCCGACGACCGGGGCATCGACTGTCGGCGACCTGCATCACTCGCACGTTCGAGGTCCTCGATGGGCCGCTCGCGGGCCGGATGATCGAGGTTGCCGCCGATCCGGCCGGCGGCTTCCGGCGCCAGGCCCTGACGGCCGCGGCCATGGTGGCGCCTGCCGGCGAGCGGATCGCCGAGGTGCCGTCCGCCGCGCACAGCGTCCTGCTCCAGTTGCAGGCATGCCAGCGGCAGGCCGATCACGCGGACGCGATCCTGCGGCACTGGCGCCACTGGGCCTGGGCGCACGCGCCTGCCGGGCCGCGCGAGGCCGACGTCCGCGAGGCGGTCGATCGCCCGACTGCCCCCGACGAGCGGTCGCCCCGCCGCTGACGATCGCGCCTCCGGGGATCCGCATCGGACCTTCCCGCCCGGCGCCGGACGAACCGGCGGTGCCGCCCCGGCTGCGGCGGCCCGGCCGAACCGGTCCGGACCAGTCCGGTCCATTCGCCTCTTGACCGTGCACGTACGCGCGGCTTATCTCGACTCAGGCATCGGCGATGTTCGCCGAACACCGCGGTCCGACGAGGGACGGATCGGTGGCCGACATGGTCGGTCCGGGGAGCCTGTCAGCCCTGCTGCCACTCCGGGCCATCCGGCTCCGGCAGTCAGCGCGTGACTGGCGTGACGCTGTCCGCCGCGCCGGCGAGGCGCTGACCGCGAGCGGCGCGGCGAGCCCTGCCTACGCCGACGAGATGATCGCGACCGTCGAGCAGCTCGGTCCGTACATCGTGATCGCCCCCGGTATCGCGCTCGCCCACTCGCGCCCCTCGCCGGCGGTGCTGCGCACCGGGCTCGCCTGGGTCACGCTCGCCCGGCCGGTCAGGTTCGGGCATCCCGAGAACGATCCGGTCAGCCTCGTGGTGGGGCTGGCAGCGGTGGACGACGGTGCCCACGTCGAGGCCCTCGCGACCCTGGCCGAGCTGCTCAGCGATGACGTGCGCCGCGCCGAGCTGCTGGACGCACCGGACGCGGCCGGCGTGCGGGCGATCGTGACCGCGTACGAGCACGCGACGGCAACCGCGGCTGCCGGCGGCACTGCGACGGCGACGACATCGGCACCGGCGGCCGCGACGGCAGGCGCGATTGCGGCCGCAGCCGCAATCGCGCCGGACATGGCCTCCCCGGGAGGTCGGACCCAGATCAGACAGGAAGGTGAGGTCGAGGCGTGAAGATCCTGGCGGTGTGCGGCATGGGCCTCGGCAGCGGGCTGCTGCTCAGGATGCAGGCGGAGAAG
>JAJYGO010000351.1 GCA_021785115.1 Chloroflexota bacterium
GCTCGGCGACTACGTGCTGTCCGGCGGCGAGCTGGCCGCGCTCGTCGTGATCGATGCGGTCCTGCGCCTGCTTCCCGGCGCGATCGACGCGTCATCGACCGAGGAGGAGTCCTTCACGGCGGGATTGCTCGAGTATCCGCAGTACACGCGGCCGTCGTCGTTCCGGGGGGAGCGGGTCCCGGAGGTGCTGGTGAGCGGCGACCATGCCGCGGTCGCGCGATGGCGCCGCGACCGGGCGCTCGAGCGCACTCGCCGGAACCGGCCGGAGCTCGTCGGGCCGGAGCCCGGGAGCGGACCGATGTCGGGGCGGACCGAGCCCGGGGGACGGCCGGCACGGCAGTCCGGCGGCGCGTCCGGCCGCACGGCCCGGCAGGGACACGATCGCGCCGACGACAGCGATCGCTGGGACCCGGGGGAGTAGGCGCGGGCGTGCCGGCGAACGACGGCACGCGTACAACAACGCGCGCTCCGGCCGCACGGCCCGGCAGGGACACGATCGCGCCGACGACAGCGATCGCTGGGACCCGGGGGAGTAGGCGCGGGCGTGCCGGCGAACGACGGCGCGCGTACCACCCCGCGCGCTCCGGCGGAGTGCAGCGCGCGTCCCCGCCCCGCGTGCCGCCCCCAGCGTGCGTCGCCGGTGATATACTCGCCGCTCGTCCGACTGACCACCCCTCCGCCTGCCCATGGCCGGCGCCAGCCTGAGTGAGAGACTCCCGTGAACGTGCTCGACGCCGTGACCGCGGACCAGATCCGCACCGACCTGCCCGAACTCGCGTCGGGTGACACCGTCCGGGTGTCCGCCAAGGTCGTCGAGGGCAACCGCGAGCGGATCCAGGTCTTCGAGGGGACCGTCATGCGCCTGCGCGGCGGTGGCATCGACCGCTCGATCACCGTGCGGAGCGTGCGCAGCGGCGTCGGCGTCGAGCGCACCTTCAAGGTGAACTCGCCGCGCATCGACAAGATCGAGGTCGTCCGGCACGGTGTCGCGCGACGCGCGCAGCTGTACTTCCTGCGCAAGCGGGTCGGCAAGGCCGCCAGCCTTCGCGAGCGCCGCTAGCAGGCGCCGCGGCTGCGCATGCGCTGGTCTCCGCACATCCGGCGCGGCTAGACTCCGCGCGGGATGCCCGAAACCTCCCGCCGCCAATCCAGCCCGAACGCTCCCGAACGGCCCGCCTCGTTCGTCACGCCCACGCTCCGCTTCGAGCGGCGGCTCTGGCGCGACGGGCGCACGCGCGTGGCCGGCGTCGACGAAGTCGGCGTGGCCCCGGCGTCCGGCCCGGTCCTGGCCGCGGCGGTCGTCATGGCCCCGAACTGCCACCGGATCCCCGGCGTCCGCGACTCGAAGACGCTCTCCGCCGCACAGCGCGAGGAACTGTTCCCGGTCATCCGGCGGCGTGCGGTCGCGGTCGGCGTCGGGGCCGCGTCCGTCGCCGAGATCGATGAGGTGAACATCTATCACGCCACGCACCTCGCGATGCGGCGCGCGATCGCGCGGCTCGGCGGTCATGACCACGTCCTGGTCGACGGCCTCCGGATCCGGGAGTTCGAGGCGCACGTCGGGCCGTACACGGCCATCGTTGACGGCGACGCGCTCTGCTACTCGATCTCGTGCGCGTCGATCGTCGCCAAGGTCATCCGCGACCGGCTCATGACTCGTCTCGCGGCCCGGCATCCCGGCTATGGCTGGGAGCGCAACGCGGGCTACGCGACGCGCGAGCACCGCCGCGCGATGGCCGATCTCGGCATCACGGTCTTCCATCGCCGGAGCTTCATCACCACCCAGCGCGTCCTCTTCGGCGAGCAGCAGATGCTCACGCTCGACGTGGACGGCGAGCCGGCGTCGGCGTCGATGGTGGGGGAGCCGGTGGTGCTGCCGGCGACAGGCCCCGACGACGATGGGATCGATCTCTCGGCGGCCCCGGCGGGAGAGTCGTGAGTCCCGTCGGGCCGCGCGTGGACCCGGTCGCGGCCGGACTCGCGCGCCGCCGCCGCCGGAGCGGCGAGCGTGGCGAAGCGCTGGCCGCCGCCCACCTCGAGTCGCTCGGCTGGACGATCGTCTCGCGCCGGGTGCGGATGGGGCGCGACGAGATCGACCTCGTGGCGGTCGAGCCGGCCACGTCGCCCGGCGAGCCCGGAACGCTCGTCGTGGTCGAGGTGCGGACGCGCGCGAGCGAGCGATACGGGACGCCGGAGGAGAGCGTCGACGCGGCCAAGGTGCGGCGCCTGTACCGCGCGGCGTGGCACCTGAGCACGCTTCCGGAGCTGCCCGACGGCACGCCGGTCCCGCCGCTCCCGATTCGCGTGGACCTGCTCGCGGTCGACGACGCGCCGGCGATCGGCCCCGGCGCCGGCGGCCCCGCGTTCCGCCATGTCAGGGCGATCGAACCCTCCTGACGCGGGCCTCAGCCGCAGTAATCCCGGGCGATCTCCACGAGAGCCCGCGCGCACGCGACCGTGCCGCTGACGCTCGCCCATTCCTCGTCGGCGTGCGCTCCCTCGCCGGGTGGCCCGAGCAGCACGGTGGGGATCCCGGCCTCGGCGGTGTAGGCGGAGTCTGCCCAGAAGCTGAGCCCGACGAGGTCGGGCAGCGCGCCGGTCGCGCGCCCGGTGGCGGCGCGGGCAAGCGTCACGAACGCGTTGTCCGCCGCGATCTCGAACGGGTCGCGCGCGAGGACCAGCCGCGCGGACACCGACAGGGCCGGGTCGGCGACGCGGCACTCGTCCAGCACCGCTTCGACCTCCGCGAGCACGGCATCGGGCGTCTCGCCGGGCAGCGTCCGCCGCTCGACGCTGAGCAGGCAGCGATCCGGCACCGTCGCCATCTCGCCGCCACCCTCGATGCGCGACGCGTGCAGGAGGCCGGCGCCGAGGAGCGGGTGCGTCCGCGCGGCGAGGCTGTCCGTGTACCGCTCGAGCGCCGTGATCACGTGGCCTGTCCGGAAGATCGCGTCGACCCCGAGATGCGGACGCGAGCCGTGCGCCGCCTTCCCGCGAACCTCGACCTCGATCCAGGCGAAGCCCCGGTGCGCGATCGCCAGCTGCATCTCGGTCGGTTCCGTGATCACGGCCGCGTCGGCCGTCACGTGCCGCAGGACTTCGCGGATCCCGGTGCTCGCGGCCTCCTCGTCGGAGACGGCCAGGCCGATGGTCCCGGGGATCCCGGCCCGGGCGGCTTCACGAACGGCCACGAGCGCCGCCGCAAGCCCGGCCTTCTGGTCGTAGGCCCCCCGGCCGTACAGCCGGTCGCCCTCGACGCGAGGTGCGAACGGCGCCTCCATCGAACCGGCGCCGACCGTGTCCATGTGCCCGTACAGCATCAGCGTCCGGCCGTTGCCGCCGGCTCGGAGCCGATCGCCGCCGATCGCCCCGGGCTCGCCGATCACGAGGTTCGGGCGCCCGTCGGGCGAGGGGATCAGGCGCGTGGCGAGGCCGTGTTCGGCGGCCCAGGCCGAGAGGAAGCCCGCGATCTCGCCCTCGCCGGCGGCTCCGGGCACGAGCGTCGGGTTGACGGAGTCGATCGCGATGAGGCGACGGGCGAGCTCGATGACGTCGTCTGTCTGCATCCATCAAGCATGTCGCTGCGGACGCTGCCTCGCACGGCAGAACCCGCGCGCGCCGCCATCACGCCGCGCCGTGATGATCCTGACCGCGCCCGCGGCTGGAGGAGGCGCCCGCGCACGCGGCACCGCCGGCGCCGCTCCCGCTCGATCACCGGCAGGCGCGACGCTCAGGGTTCGGCGCCCTGTGGCGCGGAGCCCGATGGGCGCGGCCCTGTGGACCCGAGGCCCGTGGACCCGAGGCCTGTGGACCCAAGGCCTCTGGACCCCAGGCCTGTGGACCACACCGGGCCTGTGGACCCGGGGCCCTGTGCTAGACTTTCGCGCGCCGTCGGTTCACCGACGGCGTCCGCGCGTCTGCGCGGGCATCACACACGCGTGCCGTTTCCCGCGGCGGTGTCGCCGGAGCCACCGGCGATCCGCGGGCCAAGGCGCGCGGAGGAAAGAACCCGACAGGAGGATCCGATGGCATCCGTTTCGATGCGCCAGCTGCTGGAGGCCGGCGTCCACTTCGGCCACCAGACGCGACGCTGGAATCCCAAGATGCGCCCGTACATCTTCGCCGAGCGCAACGGGATCCATATCATCGACCTGGCGCAGACCGTCCAGCGCCTCGACCTCGCCCTCGACTTCGTCCGCCAGACGGCGGCCCGCGGCGAGAGCATCCTGTTCGTCGGCACGAAGAAGCAGGCGCAGGAACCGATCGCCGAGGAGGCGTCCCGCGCTGGCATGCCCTACGTCAACCAGCGGTGGCTGGGCGGCATGCTCACGAACTTCGTGACGATCCGCAAGCGCCTCGCGCTCCTCGACCAGCTCGAGGCCCGGCAGGCGAACGGCGACTTCGAGCGGATGACGAAGAAGGAGGCCGCGAAGCTCACCGAGGAGATGACGCGCCTCCAGCGCACCCTCGGCGGCATGCGGCGCATGAAGCGGATCCCCGGCGCGGTCTTCGTGATCGACCCGCACCGCGAGCACATCGCCGTCACCGAGGCGCGCAAGCTCGAGATCCCGGTCGTCGGCACGGGCGACACGAACATCGACCCGGACGAGCTCGACTACATCATCCCGGCGAACGACGACGCGATCCGGGCCATCCGCCTGCTGTGCCATCTCATCGCCGATGCGGCAGTCTCCGGCCAGCACGACCGCGCCGCCCGCTCCGAGCAGGAAGCCGAGGTCCCGGCCGGCGTGCCCGTCGAGGAGTCGGCGGCCGACGAGATGCTCACCGCCATGGCCGCCGGACAGACGCTGACGTTCGAGCCCGAGCCGGACGAGGAGGAGCTGCTTCCGGGCCGCGCCGCTCCGGCCGCGACCCCTGCGGCGCGCGGCCGCCGCGCGGCCGCGACGTCGGACGACGAGAACGTCGAACGACAGACCTCCGCGCTCGACGCCTGACCGACACACCACACGAAGGGATCCTGAACACGCATGGCTGAACAGGTGCAGATCAAGGCCGAGACCGTCAAGGAGCTCCGCGAGCGGACGGGCGCCGGCTTCATGGACTGCAAGCGCGCTCTCGAGGAAACCGCCGGCGATTTCGACGCCGCCGTCGCGCTCCTGCGCGAGCGGGGCAAGTCGGCCGCGGAGCGGAAGGCCGGCCGCGAGGCGCGCGAGGGCCAGGTCGCGAGCTACATCCACCCGGGCGGACGGGTCGGCGTCCTGATCGAGGTCAACTGCGAGACCGACTTCGTGGCGCGGACCCCCGAGTTCCAGAAGCTCGTCCGCGACCTCGCGATGCAGGTCGCCGGGCTCGCGCCACAGTACCCGACGGTCGAGTCCGTCCCCACGGACGTGCTCGAGGCGAAGAAGGCCGAGCTGGCTGACGATCCAGCGGTCCAGTCGAAGCCGGAGCACATCCGCGGCCAGATCGTCGAGGGCCAGCTGAAGAAGTGGTACTCGCAGGTCGTGCTGACGGAGCAGCCGTTCCGCGATACCGACATGACGGTCGGGCAGCTGCTCACCGACAGCATCGCGACGATCGGCGAGAACATCCGGGTCCGGCGGTTCGAGCGGTACCAGCTGGGCGAAGAGCTGTGACGGACCCCGGAACCTCCGCGTCACGGCCGGGCGGGGGTCCGGGGCTCCGTCGCCGCTACCACCGCATCCTGCTCAAGCTCTCCGGCGAGGCGCTCCTCGGCGACCTCCCCTACGGCGTCGACCCGGCGTTCTGCACGTTCATCGCGAAGCAGCTCGTCCAGGTTCGCGACGCAGGCGTCGAGGTGGCGATCGTCGTCGGCGGCGGCAACATCTTCCGTGGGATGGCCGCCGCCGCGAAGGGGATGGACCGCGCGACGGGCGACTACATCGGCATGCTCGCAACCGTCATGAACGCGCTCGCCCTCCAGGACGCGATCGAGAAGGAGGGGCTCGACACGCGCGTCATGAGCGCGCTCACGATGAACGAGGTCGCCGAGCCGTACATCCGGCGGCGCGCCGTGCGGCACCTCGAGAAGGGCCGCATCGTGCTTCTGGCCGCCGGGACGGGCAACCCGTACTTCACGACGGACACCGCCGCGGCGCTTCGCGCCGTCGAGATCGACGCCGAGGTGCTCCTGAAGGCCACGCGGGTCGATGGCGTGTACGATGCCGACCCGCTGCTGCACCCCGAGGCGCGGCGGTACGACAACCTGACCTACGTCGACGTCCTCACCGATCGGCTCCAGGTGCTCGATGCGACCGCCGTGTCCCTGTGCATGGAGAACGACCTTCCGATCGTCGTCTTCGACCTCAACCGGCCGGATAACATCCTCAACGTGGCCCTCGGCGAACCGGTCGGCACGATCATCAGCGGAGGTGCGAGCGCATGAGCAGCCAGGCCCTGGCCGCCACGGAACCGAAGATGGCGCGCGCCGTCGACGTCATGGTGCGGGACTTCCAGGCGGTGCGAACTGGCCGCGCCTCGACCGCGCTCGTCGAGCGGCTGACGGTGGAGTACTACGGGAACCCGACGCCGCTCAACCAGCTCGCCGGCATCAGCGTTCCCGAGTCGCACTCGATCGTGATCCAGCCCTGGGATCGCGCCGCGCTCGGTGCCATCGAGAAGGCGATCCAGAAGAGCGACCTGGGCCTGACGCCGAACGTCGACGGATCCGTCGTGCGGCTCAACATCCCGCAGCTCACCGAGGAGCGGCGGCGCGACCTCGTCAAGCAGGTGCACCGGCGCATGGAGGAGGCGAGGGTCGAGATCCGCAACCTCCGCCGCGAGGCCGCCGAGGAGATCAAGCGCGAGGAGCGCGACGGCGAGATCAGCGCCGATGAGGGCCGCCGCGAGCTCGAGCAGCTCCAGAAGCTGACGGACCGGTTCGTCGAGGAAGTCGACCGGCACGGCAAGGCGAAGGAGCAGGAGGTCCTCGCCGTCTAGATGGAGGCGCCCGCCGTCCCTCGCCACGTGGCGATCATCATGGACGGCAACCGCCGCTGGGCCCGCGCGCACGGCGTGAGCGAGACCGAAGGGCATGCCGCCGGGGTCCGGGCGATCCGGCCGCTGCTGTACCGCGCCGTGGAGCGCGGCGTCGGCGTCCTCTCGATCTACGCGTTCAGCCGCGAGAACTGGGGCCGCTCAGCGGAGGAGGTCGCGGCGCTCTTCGACCTGCTGCGCTCGGCGATCCGTGAGGAGACGGCGGAGCTCCGGACGCAGGGGGTCGAGGTTCGGCTGCTCGGCCGGCTCGCGGAGCTGCCCGAGGAGACGCGTCGCTCGATCGTCGAGGGCCTCGAGGCGACGCGCGGGGGGCGGAGGCTCCTGCTCAACGTCGCGTTCAACTACTCGGGCCGTTCCGAGATCGTCGACGCGGTGCGCCGGGCGATGGCCGACGGGCTGGCGCCCCAGCAGGTGGACGAGGACGCGATCGAGGCCCGACTGTACACGGCGGGCGTTCCCGACCCCGACCTGCTCATCCGCACGGCCGGGGAGTCGCGACTGAGCAACTTCCTGATCTGGCAGGCCGCCTACGCCGAGCTCTGCTTCTCCGAGCTCCTGTGGCCCGACTTCGGGCCCGACGCCTTCGACGAGGCGCTCGCCGAGTATGCCCGGCGGACGCGCCGCTTCGGGCGCTGACGGCGTGCTCAGGCAGCGCCTGCTGAGCGCCGCGATCCTCGTCCCCGTCGTCGTCGCGATCTTCCTGCTGGGCCGGCCGTTCATCGACGGCTTCCTCGTGGTGGTCGCGGCGCTGGCCGCGTGGGAGACGTTCGCGCTTTTGCGGCGCGCGCGGTACCGCGCGTTCCCGCTGTACGGCACGCTGCTGGCCGCGGCGCTCGTCGTGGCCGGGGCCGTGGTGCCGGCCCTGTGGCCCGCCGGGTCGGCCGGGCTCGCCGGGCCCGTGCTCGTCGCGGTGCCCGCGGTCGGGATCCTGCTCGCCGGCGCCGCCGCGCTGTGGGTGCCGGACCCGCGGGACGGGTTCGCGGCCTGGATCGGGACCTCGTTCGGCGCCGTCTACGTCGGGCTGCTCGCCTTCGCGCCGCTGCTGATGGCCATCGCCCCGCCGCTCGATTCCGGCGCGCTCCTCGGTGCGCTCGGCCCGGGCCGCGGATGGCTCCTCGTGCTGATCGCGGCCGTCTGGTCGTACGACTCGTTCGCCTACGCGTTCGGGCGCGCGTTCGGGCGCCGGCGCTTCCTCCAGCACGTGTCGCCGTCGAAGACGTACGCGGGCCTCGCCGGCGGGCTCGCGGGGGCGGTGGTCGTGGCCGCGCTCGTGCTCGCCGGTCTCGGGCGGTCGCCGCTCGAGGGGATCCCCGTCGGGCTTCTCGTCGGCCTGTGCGCGCAGGCCGGCGACCTGGCGGAGTCGATGCTGAAGCGCGCGGCCGACGCGAAGGACTCGGGGCGGCTGATTCCCGGGCACGGTGGCATGCTCGATCGCGTGGATTCGTTCCTGTTCGCGGCGCCGGTGCTCGCCGCCTACGTCGCGCTCGCGCCGAGGTGACTCCGGCGACGCCCTCGGGACGCGGCGCCCCGATTCGCGCGGTCCTCCTCGGCTCGACGGGCTCGATCGGTCGCCAGACCGTCGACGTCCTGTCGCGGCTGCGCGACCGCTTCGAGGTCGTGGCGCTGGCAGCCGGCCGGGACCGGGAGACGCTCGAGGCGCAGGCCGCGGCGCTGCGGCCCGAAGTCGTCGCGCTCGTCGACCGCGACGCGCGCGCCGGTCTCCGGCTGCCGGACGGCGTGGCCCTGGACGACTCGCCGGACGCCCTCGTGCACCTCGCGGCCCGTCCGGACGTCGACCTTGTCGTCGTCGCGACGGGTGGCCTTGTCGGCCTTCGGCCCGTCCTCGCCGCGCTGCGCGCCGGGCACGTCGTCGCGACGGCGAACAAGGAGACGCTCGTCAGCGGGGGACACCTCGTGATGCCGCTCGCCCGTCGCCTCGCCGATGCCCACGATCCCGCTCCGGACGCCGCCCGGCGCCTGGCGTGGCTCCGGCCGATCGACTCCGAGCATTCCGCGATCTGGCAGTCGCTCGCGGGCGAAGGTCCGGCGACGATCGCCCGTATCTGGCTCACCGCGTCCGGCGGCCCGTTCCGGGCGCTGCCTGCGGCCGAATTCGCGCGCGTCACGCCCTCGATGGCCCTCGCGCACCCCACGTGGCGGATGGGCGCCAAGATCACGATCGATTCCGCAACGCTCATGAACAAGGGCCTGGAGGTCATCGAGGCGGACCGGCTGTACGATGTGGGCCTCGCGCGGATCTCCGTCGTCGTCCACCCCCAGAGCGTCATCCACTCGGCCGTGGAATTCGTCGACGGGTCCGTCAAAGCCCAACTCGGACTTCCCGACATGCGCATTCCCATCCAGTACGCACTCACGTTCCCCGATCGCGCGCCGTCACCGGCGCCGCGGCTCGGGCTCGACGAGCTCGGATCGCTCGCGTTCGAGGCGC
>JAJYGO010000490.1:0-9083 GCA_021785115.1 Chloroflexota bacterium
GAGATCGACTTCGGGCGGACGGCCGCCGACTACGAGCGCTATCGACCGGGCTTCCCCGCCAGCCTGTTCGACCGCCTCGAGCGTCTCCGCTGGATCGAGCCCGGGATGCGGGCGCTGGACCTGGGCGCCGGCACCGGCGCGCTCGCCCTCGCCTTCGCCGAGAGGGGGCTGCGGGTCACCGGGCTCGACCTCTCGCCGGACCTGCTCGGGGTCGCCCGCCGGGTCGCCGCCGATCGCGGTCTGGACGCCACGTTCCGGCAGGGACGCGCCGAGGACACGGGGCTGCCCGGCGGCAGCTTCGACCTCGTGACCGCCGGGCAGTGCTGGTGGTGGTTCGACAGCGACCTCGCCGCGCGCGAGGCGGTGCGGCTGCTGGCGCCCGGCGGCCGCCTGCTCATCTGCGACTTCAGCTACCTGCTGCTGCCGGGCAACGTGTGCACCCGATCCGAGGAGCTCGTGATCGAGCACAACCCGGGCTGGCCGATGGCGGGCTGGCGGGGCATCCACCCGGAGCAGGTGGAGGCGCTCGACGTGGCCGGCTTCCGGCAGGTGGAGAGCTTCAGCTACACGGTCGACGTCCCGTTCTCGCACGAGGCGTGGCGCGGGCGCATGCGGACGTGCAACGGGATCGGCACCTCGCTCGAGCCCGCGCAGGTCGATGCGTTCGACCGAGACCTCGCCGCGCTCCTCGCCAGCGAGTACCCGGGCGAGCTGTCGGTGCCCCACCGGGTGTTCGCGGTGAGTGGCCTGCGCCCCCGCAGGGCCGGCGCATGACGAGCTGCGCGCGCTCGGTTAGGCTGCGTCCGTGGACGACCCCGCCGCCGTCGACGCGTACCTCGCTCGTGTCCCGGAGCCGCACCGGACGCTGCTGACCCGGATCCGGGCGCTGGTCCGCGAGGCGTGTCCAGACGCGACCGAGACCATCTCGTACGGCATGCCCGCGTTCCGGCTGAACGGGCGCATGCTGGTCTGGTACGCGGCGCACGGGCGGCACTGCTCCATGTACCCGGCCAGTGGCAGGCTGGTGGCCGAGCTGGGCGGCGAGCTCGCGCCGTTCCTCGGGGCGAAGGCGACGATCCGCTTCACGGTCGAGCGGCCGCTCGCGGACGGCCTGGTCCGCCGCATCGTCGCGGCGCGGGTGGCGGAGGGCGAGGCGCGGGACGGCGGGCGCTGAGCGTGGCGCCCGCTGCCGTTGCGGGTCGCCCCGCGGGGGACGATTCCGCGGCCCGGCCGTCGCCTCGTCTCCCGCGCGGCGACAGAGCGGCATTCTGCGCGACCGTTTCGGCCCGCTCCACGTCGGATCGTCTCCTGCCGCGGGACGGTCGGGCGGGACGCTGCCGGAATCGTCGCCTGCGAGACGACTGGCGAGCCCGCACGGGCGAGCCGCGCCAGCGACCTCAGGCCCTGCGGATCGCGTCCCCCACGCGGACCGTCCCGGCCTCGAGCACGCGGACGTACATGCCGCGCATCCGGGCGGCCCGGCCGGCCGGCGTGCTGATCCAGCGCAGGGCGTCCCGAACCGGGCGGCGAACTTGGCGCAGCCCGTGTGCGGGCGCTCCGTGACCTCGACCAGCGCCTCGCCCACTCGCAGGAGCGCTCCCGGCGGCAGGTTGTCCACGCTCAGGTCGAGGTCGGCGTAGAGCTGGTCGCCGGCGAGCGGCCACCGCGAGCGGTCGGGCTCCACGGCCGCCAGGACCCGAGTGCTCATGATCGTGAGCTGGCTCTGCGGGTCGGCCGAGCCGTCCGGCGTGGACGAGCTGCCGCGGCGAAGCCAGCCGTCGCCGACGAGCCCCTCGACCGGGTCGAGCCGGGCCTCGGAGACCACCTCGCGCACGTCGCGCTCGGGCCGGCGGACGATCAACTCGACGGCCGCTCCGTCGCGCGGTGCCGCGAGCACCGTGTCGGACTGGACGGAGAAGTCTCGGTCGAGGGCGGCGGCCGTCGTGTCCATGGGGCAAGTGTGGCGCACGAGGGGCCCACGCGCGACGGGTATCCTCCGGCGGTGGGCACCTCGGACGACGACCTCGGGGATCTCCGCGCCCAGCTGCTGCGGCTCGAGCTGGCGCTCGCCCAGCGCCGCCCCGAGGCGCTGCCCGACGGCGGCTACGACGAGGTGCTCCACCCTGCGTTCCGCGAGACCGGCGCCAGCGGCCGGGCCTGGACGCGGGAGGCGACCCTGGAGGCGTTGCGCGGCGCCCCGACCTCCGAGGTGCCCATCGATCGGTTCCAACTGGAGGTCGTCGGCCCCGGCGTCGCCCTCGCCACGTTCGAGACCCGCGGCGAGCGCCCGGCGCGGCGCGTCTCGGTCTGGGTCTACGACCGGGGCCGGTGGCGGATCCGCTTCCACCAGGGCACCCTGCTCTGACCGCGGCGCGTCGCGGCGAGGCGAGTTCAGATCCCGGGCGCCAGCGTCGCCCGGGGTGACGGGTGGGGGTTCAGCGAGCCGCTGTCCGGGTAGACGCCGAGGATCTCGCCGGTCGCGTCGTCGATGACGATCGTGCCGGCATGAGCGGGCGCCGTGCACGCCTGGGTCGTCAGGTCGTCCCCCGGCCGGTAGGCCCGGGACCAGGCGCGGTCCGACAGGTTGAGGTAGTCGCCGCGGCCAACGGTGACCCACACCACCCCGGACCCCATGCCGGCTGGGATGCACCCGTCGAGGGCCGCCGCCCGGTCGGCGGTGACCGCCCAGACCTGGGCCACGTACGGCGTCACGTGCTGGGCGGGGTCGGCGAGCAGCACCCGCATCCGGTTCAGGTACCCGTAGGTGAGGTTCTCGGCCTGGTCGGCGGTCATCCGCGGCTCGAGGCCACGCTCGACGTGCGCCGTGGAGGTCAGCGCGTCATAGGTCCTGCCCGCCGCGCCCCAGAGCCTGATGCCGCCGACCGCCCCTGCGCCGACGAACAGCAGCAGCCCGAGGATCCCCGCCAGCCTCCTCATGCCCAAGAGACGAAGGCGCGCTGGCGGGTGTTTCGGGTGCCAGCGCACGGTGCGGGGATCGAGGGCATCATCGCTCCATGACGACTCCCTGGTTCGGCCTCCACTGCCCCAGCTACACGCATCCCGGCACCTCCTCGGCGGACCTCTTCGCCCAGACGGTCGAGCAGGCTCAGGCAGCCGAGGCGGCCGGCTTCGGGCTGGTAACCGTCATGGACCACCTCAACCAGATCCCCGGCATCGGCGTCCCCACCGAGCCGATGCTCGAGGGCTGGTCGGTGCTGGCGGCGCTCGCCCGCGAGACCAAGACGGTCCGCCTCTCGACGCTCGTCTCGGGCGTGACCTACCGCAATCCCGCCCTGCTGGCGAAGACCGCCACGACGCTCGACGTCATCTCCGGCGGACGCGCCGTCTTCGGTCTCGGCGCGGCCTGGTACGAGGCCGAGCACCACGCCTTCGGGTTCGACTTCCCGCCGATCAAGGAGCGCATGGACCGCCTCGACGAGGCGCTCACGATCGTGCGCGGCATGTTCACCCTCGAGCGCTCCAGCTTCGAGGGGGCGCACTACCGCACGGTGGACGTCATCAACATCCCGCGGCCGGTCCAGCCGGGCGGGCCCCGGATCCTGGTCGGCGGGGGCGGGGAGCAGCGCACCCTTCGCATCGCGGCCAAGCACGCCGACCTGGCGCACTGGTTCCCGCTCGGGATGGAGGCGCTCAACCGCAAGACGGACCTGCTGCGCTCCTACGCCGAGGAGATCGGCCGGGACCCCGCGGCGATCGAGCGCACGATGGCGGCGCCGGTCGTGGTGGGCGAGGACGAGGCGTCGGCCCGGGCGCTGCTCGATGCCATGGCGCCAGATCGGCGGCCGTTCCTGTTCGCCGGCACGCCGGAGCAGGCCGCCAACGAGCTGCGGCCCTACCTCGACGCCGGGTTCACCGGCTTCACGTTCAACAACAACCTGTACCGGACCCCGGCGCAGATCGCCACGCTCGGCCAGCTCCTGCGGCTGATCGGCGGCTGATCGGCAGGGCCGCGGCAGGGGAGTCCGGGGCGGACGGCGCGGCCCGGCACGCCGCCCGTCGACCGCGGCCCGGCACGCCGCCTTTCCGCTCCTTCCGAACACCCGTCGCGGATCGGGCGGGGGCGGCTGGCGCCGATCCTCGCCCCGCGCCTCGCCACGCGCCAACGGGACGGGCTCCCCGCAGGCCGCCGGGTGGCGGCGGGCGTGGCGATGCCCCCGCGACGGGCGCCGGGCCCGGCGCCATCCGCCGCGCGGTGACGCCCGCCCTCCGCGGGGCGGCCGGCAGCTCGGTGCCGTTCGCTCCTTCCGGAAAGCCGCCCGGTCGCGGCCGCCCGGCACGCAACGGCCCTGGGGCACCCGCTCCCTAGGTATCGTTGACGCCGCCCGTCACGGCCGGCCCTCGGCCGATCTCCCTCCTGGGGCAAATCGTGGACATCACACCTGTCGGAGTGCCCATCCGCGCCCTCGAGCCCAGGCCCGGCCGCCCCCGTTGAGCGCGCCGGCGGCCTCGGACGCCCTCGTCCCGGCGCGCACCGGGGATCTGTTCGCGCCCGGCTACCTGGGCCTGACGCTGGGCCTGGTGACCACGATCACGCTGATCGCCGTCGAGTCGCTGGCCATCGGCACCGTGATGCCCATCGTCGTGCGCGAGCTGGGCGACCAGGAGCTCTACGGCTGGGTCTACGCCGCGTTCTACCTCGGCAACATGCTGGGGATCGTGCTGGTGGGCACCGCCCTCGACCGGGTGCCGATCCGCCACCCGTTCGCGGTGGGGGTGGCGCTCTACGCTGCGGGCCTGCTGGTCGCCGGCATCGCCCCGTCGATGCCCCTCCTGGTCGCGGCGCGCTTCGTCCAGGGCAGCGGCGGCGGATCGCTGTCGCCGACGGCCTACGTCGCGATCGGCCGCCGGCTGCCCAGCCACCTGCAGCCGCCGATGTTCGCCCTGATGTCGGCCGCGTGGGTGGTGCCCGGGCTGATCGGCCCGTCGATCGCGGCGTTCGTGGGCGCCACCGTGGGCTGGCGCTGGGTGTTCCTCGGCCTGCTGCCGCTGCTCGCGGCCGCGGCCCTGATCGCCCTCCAGGCGCTCGGCTCCGTGCCGGGGCCGGGGCCGGGTGCGGGCGACGCCGAGCGCCAGGCCGTGTCGCGGCGCCTGCCGACGGCGCTGCTGAGCCTGGCGGGCGCCGGGCTCGTCATCGCCGCGCTCACCGTGCCGGAGCCCGCGGTCGCGGCGGCGGGCACCGCGATCGGCCTCGTCCTGCTGGTGCCCGCGTTCCGGCGCCTGACCCCGCCCGGCACGCTGCGCGCCGCCCCGGGCGTTCCGGCAGCGGTGCTGCTGCGGGGCGCCATGACCTTCTCCTTCTTCGCCGCCGACGGCTACGTCGCGCTCCTGCTCCAGACGTGGCGCGGCACGACGCCCGTGCTGACGGGCGTCGTGTTCACGGTGACCACGATCACCTGGTCGGCCGCCGCGTGGTTCCAGGCCAGGCGGATCGACCGCTGGGGCGTCGTGCCGTTCACGCGGCTCGGCTTCGCGCTGGTGCTCCTCGGCGCGCTGCTGTCCATCCCGGCGGTGGCGCCGGGCGTGCCCGCCGAGATCCTCCTCGTCACCTGGGGGCTGCCGGGCGTGGGCATGGGCGTGATGTACTCCGCGGCGACGCTGGTCGTGCTGCGCCGGAGCCGCGAATCCGAACAGGGGGCGGCGACCGCCTCGCTCCAGCTCGCCGACATCCTGGGCACCGCCCTGGGCGTCGGCGCCGGCGGTGCCATCGCGGCCGCCGGCACGCGCGCCGGGGGCGACGGGCTGGGCTGGGCGCTGGCCGCTGTGTTCGTGCTCACCGCGCTCGTGGCCGCCCTCGGTGCGCTCGCGTCCGGGCGCCTCGGCACTGCGACCCCTGCGGGGGAGGCGGGATCGGCTGCGGTAGACTAGCCGTCCGGCGCGGGCCACCTTGCCCGACGGCGAACGCGCCGCCTGCGGAGGTACTCCACCCGATGTCCGCCGAGACGCTTCGCGCGAAGATCCGCGAGATCCCCGACTTCCCGAAGCCCGGCATCCTGTTCTACGACATCACCACGCTGCTCAAGGACCCGGCGGCCTATCGCGAGGCCATCGAGCTCATGCTCGAGCCCTACCGCGACGAGAAGGTGGACCTCGTGGTGGGCATGGAGTCGCGCGGCTTCATCTTCAGCTCGCCGATGGCCTACGAGCTCGGGACGGGCCTGGTCCCGGTGCGCAAGCTGGGCAAGCTCCCCGCCGACACGCTGACCGTCGAGTACGCGCTCGAGTACGGCTCGAACACCCTCGAGATCCACCGGGACGCCATCGCGCCCGGCCAGCGGGTCCTGATCGTGGATGACCTGCTCGCCACGGGGGGCACCGTGCGCGGCACGATCGAGCTGGTGGAGCGGCTCAAGGGCGTGGTGGTGGGCCTGGCGTTCCTCGTCGAGCTCGAGTTCCTCAACGGCCGAGAGCGGCTCGAGGGGCGCAAGGTCACGAGCGTCATCCGGTACTGATCGCGGAGCCAGCGGTCGAGCGCCAGCCCGATGCCCGACGAGCCCGTTCCCGCCGATCCCCACCGGCGCCGGTTCTTCCGGCTGTTCGCGGGCGACGTCGCGAGCTCGGTCGGGTCGATGATCGGGGTGGCCCGCACGCTGCAGGCCGAATCCGCGTCCGCCGCGCAGGAGCTGCTGGGCATCGGCGCCGCCGGGATGCCGGGCGGAGCGGCCGCGGCGCTCCCGGGGCCGCGGGCGCAGGGACCGTACCTCGCCAACACCGCGGGCTACCGGGCGCCGTTCCGCTTCGAGGACGACGCGGTCTTCGCGTGGGACCAGCGCCAGCTGCCCGACATCCTCCAGGAGATCGAGATCGCGGGCGCCGCGGACGGCGTCAACGCCATCAACGACGGGGCCGTCATCGGCGCGGCCGTCCAGGCGCAGCTGGCCGCCGCGGCGGTGGCGCTGGTGGCCGCGCGGGCCTGGGACTCCCGGCCCTTCGCCCGGCGGGCGACCATCCGGGGCTCGGCCAACGCGTTCCGGATGAACCGGCCCGCCTCGGCGCAGATGGGGCTCGCGCTGGACCGGATGCTCGCCGTCCTGGAGGACTTCCCGGTCGACGCGGACGGGAAGGTGCTGGCCGATGCGCTCCGCCGCGAGGCGGAGGAGATCATCATCGAGGCCACCGAGGACCACGGCTCGATCGCCGAGTACGCCCCCGAGGCCCTGCCCGGCGGGCCCGACGCGCCGCTCCACGTGCTCACGGCGGGCAGTACCGGCGCCCTGGGCAGCGGCGTGTTCGGCACCGCCCTGGGCGCGATCATGAGCCGCCACCGCGCCGGCCAGCGGATCCACGCCCTGGTCGCCGAGTCGCGGCCCTGGCTGGCGGGCGCCCGCATCGCGTGCTGGGAGCTGGGGCAGGCCGGCGTGCCGCACGCCCTGGTGACCGACGCCGCCGCCCCGGGCTGCATCGCTGCCGGAGAGGTGGACGCCGTCCTCGTCTCTGCGGACCGCGTCGCAGCCAACGGCGACCTCGCCGCGCCCGTGGGCGCCTATCCCCTGGCGCTGGCGGCGCAGGCTGCCGGCGTGCCGTTCATCGTGTGCGTGGCGACGACCGCGCTGGACCTCGGGGTCGCCGGCGGCGACGACCTGATCGTCGAGGACGCCCGCCCGTCGATGGTCGTCGCCTTCCGGGGCCAGCGGATCGCGCCCGAGGGCGTCCACGTCCGCAACCCGATGACGGACGTGATCCCCGCTGCGATGGTCGCGGCGTTCGTCACCGACGAGGGGGTCCTGCGCGCGCCCTTCGGGCCGGCCATCGCCGCCGCCTCTGAACGGTCGTCGGCGCGCCGCATGGTGGCCCGCGGCTTCAGGGCCCTGGCCGCGCAGCACGGGCGCAGCGCCCCGGATGCGGCGGCGGACGAGGCGGCCGAGGGGCCGACGCAGGCACCTGACGCGGCGCCGGCGGGTGAGCGCGCCGAGGAGGGGGCCCCGGCCGTCGAGGACCCGGCCGCTGACGAGGCGGCGCTGGCGGCGGCTCGCGCCGAGCGGGCCGCGCGGCACGCCGCCATCATGGACCTGGTGAGCGGCATGCTGGAGCCCGCCCCTGATGGGCCGGAGCAGCCGCCGGCCGCGACCGGGGAGCCGCCGGCGGTGTCCGAAGCGGGTCCCGGGCCCGAGGGCGCCGGATGACCGCGACCGCTGACGGCCGACCGATCGTCGCCCGCCCGAGCACGGACCGGGCGGTGCTCCGGGGCTTCCTCGAGCGGGACCGCCTGTTCGCCGCCTACGCCGTGTGCGACCTCGACGAGCGCGAGTTCGGCCGGACCCGCTGGGCCGTCGCCCTGGCCGGGAACCACGTGATCGCGGTCGGCATGGAGTACGCCGGGCCGACGCCCCAGTCGATGTTCGTGATGGGCCACAACGACGGCATCGCCGCGATCCTGCGCGACGTCCTGCGGCCGCGCGCCGCCTACATCTCGGCGACGGCCGCCGCCCTGCCAGCGGTGGCGAGGTCGTACCGGGTCGAGCCGGGCCCGGCGATGGTCCGCATGCGGGTCGACCGGGCTTCGTTCCGGGCCTACCCGGCGCCGGTGGAGCGTCTGCTCCCGGTCGAGGTCGGCGAGCTGAACCGCCTCTACCAGCTGGGCTTCGCGGCCTGGCTCCCGGCCGGGGCCGTGGCGGAGGGCGTCTACTTCGGCATCCGCTCGGGCGGGCGGCTGGTGGCCGCGGCCGGCACCCACGTGATCTCGCGCGAGGCGAGCATGGGGGTGGTGGGCAACGTCATGACCCATGCCGACTACCGCAACCGCGGCCTCGCCAAGGCGGTCACCTCCGCCGTCACGGCCGAGCTGCTCCGCTACTGCGACGACGTGGTGCTCAACGTCCGGGCGGACAACCCGCCCGCGATCGCCGCCTACCGGGCGCTCGGCTACACGGAGCACTGCCGGTTCGAGGAGCGGCTGATCCGCCGGAGCGCCCCGTCGTGGTCCGTGCTGCCGGGCCCGTTCCGCCGCCTGTTCGGGTCGCGGCCCGCCGAGGAGGCCCAGCTGACCTACGATCAGGCGCATCCGATCGAGCCGCCCTCCGGCACTTCCAGCGACGCCATCGCCGACAACGGCGAGCCCCCTGCCG
>JAJYGO010000490.1:9093-9427 GCA_021785115.1 Chloroflexota bacterium
CCAGATGCCCGACACCGCCAGCCTCGTGCCCCACGACGTGACCGACCTCTCCCTCGCGGCAGAGGGCGTCCGCCGGATCGAGTGGGCCGAGCGCGAGATGCCCGTGCTCCGGCTGATCCGCGAGCGCTTCGAGCGCGAGCGCCCCCTCGAGGGGCTCCGGATCGGCGCCTGCCTGCACGTGACCACCGAGACGGCCAACCTGATGCGCACCCTCGCGGCCGGCGGCGCGGAGGTCCACCTGGCGGCCTCGAACCCGCTGTCCACGCAGGACGCGACGGCCGCCGCGCTGGTCGCCGAGTACGGCATCTCGACGTACGCCCGGCGGGGCGAGGAC
>JAJYGO010000166.1 GCA_021785115.1 Chloroflexota bacterium
GAACTCGTGAGGGGACGACCATGCGAGCGAATGTCGGAAGGACGATCAAGCGCCTGCCGGCCATAGCTGGCGGCCTGGCTGCGTTGGCCGTAGTCGGCGGTCTCGGCGGCACCGCGCTCGCCTCCATCGGAGCACAGATCATGCCGCCTGCCGGGGTTGCGGCGACCCCCGGGGGTGCTCCTGCTCCCATCGTGCAGCCGAATTACCCGAAGAACGCATCCGGACTCACATATGGGAGCCTTGAGGAGGCGAACTCCCCGGATTCTGCTCCCGACCTGATCCTGGTGGAGGCTACGAACGGGCGGGTGGGCTACGTGCTGAGGACTGCCCTGGACGCTGCGACCGGTGGCAACGTGTCCAATCCCTCCGAGGTAATAGCCTGGCAGAAGAAGGTCGATGCGATGGCCGCCGCTGGTCAACAGACCAGCATTCCGGTCTATCTTGCCGACGGAACGACACAGATCGGCGTGTTCGTTATTTCACCGTCGCGGGTCAGCCCTGAGTGATCCCCCGCGCATAACGGACAGTCCCGTCCCAGGGAGGCATTCGTGGTGGGAGGAAACCCACTCACCAATCTGTCAGGAGGTGAGCTCTCGGACGTATCGAGCGAAGAGCGGCTCGGCGAACGCGTAGGCTCCGCGGCCGGTCCGGCGAATGATCCCCTCCCTCTCGAGCTTCTCCACCGTCCGTCGCACAGATGTCGTCGACCGTCCGGGGCCGTAGATCGGCCTCCCGTGAGCGATGCGTGCCGCGGTGACCCGAGTACCCGGAGGCTCGTCGAGTCGCCGCCAGATCTCATCGAACTTGATGCGAAGGCTGTCGTATGTCTTCTGCTCGGCGAGCTCAACGGCGCGGCGAGCTTCGGGGCTCAGGCTCCGGATGGTCAGCAGATGCTCGCATGCCTCCATCAAGTGGCGGGGGTGGCCGCCCGTGAACTCGATGAGTGCGTCCGCATCGCCGTCCTCGAGCGGAACGTCGAGTTTCGCGAACCGCTGCTCGATGTAGCGGCGCCAAGCCTCCGCGTCTGGTGCCGCGAGAACGACCGGAACCGCCAACCCGAAAGGCATGAACTGGGGATCCTTGAAGAGCCGTTCGAGCACGCTGACTTCGGAACCCATAAACACGTAGGCCGTGTGGGTCATGCTGTGCTGGAGGATCGCCCGAACTCGAGTGAAGATCGTCGGGGATACGTTCCGCAGGTCGCTGAACTCGTCGTACACGACGACACACCGCTTCGACTTCTGCGACGCGAGGTCGTCCGCCAGGCGCAGTGCCCGCTCGAGCAGGGCCGATGTGGGGCGAGGTTCACGTCCGTGGAACGTCAGGGCAAGATCGATGTCTGACTGATAGAGGACGGGCTTCGGTACGCCTGCGAGGAGACTCCGCAGTTTGGCGAATGCTCCGACGGTTCCCGACACGTCGTCGTACGTCGTACGCGCGATCAGATCGGCGAGTTCCCGTTCGTCTCCGGTCGTCCGCGAGCAGTCGATGTACACGCCCCAGCCATCGCGCTTCCGGACACGCCGAAGCAGCTCGTCGATGACGCTGGTCTTGCCAACCTGACGAGGGCCGGTGAGCAACACAGAGTTGCCGTGCTCAAAGGTTCGTGCGAAGAGGTCCCGGAGGATGTCCTCGCGATCGACGAGATCCTCGCTCGGCACCGGGCCGCCGGTCGGAAACGTCCTCACGATCCTGGACACGGCGACACCTCGAGGATAGGCCGGGCTGCGGCACAAGATAGGCCATATCTCGGCCTATCATCCGCCGCCCTCCGGCCCACGTCAACCGCGAGGAAGGAGGCGGCTGCCAGGCGCCAGCCGCATTCATCGCACAGGCGCGTCGCCGGGTCGGAGAAGGCGGCCGCCCACCGCCTCGGACTGTCGCACTCGACGGTGAAGCACCACCTGGCGAATGCCCGGTCCAAGGTGGGGGCGGAGACGACCGCGCAGCTCGTATGGATCCTGGCCCCGCGGCTGCCCGAGCCTCGCGGCTCCGTTCAGGTGCAGTCAAACTTGTTCGGAGAAGCAGATTCCGGCCCGAATGGCTATGGTCCGCGTCAGTCCACGGAGACGGCTGGCGCGATCACGCCGCTCCGGCGCCGCGCCGAGTGAAGGGACGAACCTGACATGGCGGACACGAAGACAACCACGAAGCGAAGCAGTTCGGCCAGGACGTCCGGTGACGTCTTCAGCGACGAAGAGCTCGCCGCGATGAAGGAGACGATCCGAGAGCGAAAGAAGGCGGCGAAGCTCACCCCGGAAGAGGCACGCACAGCCGGCGAGGCCGACGTCCTGGCCGCGATCGCGGCGCTGCCCGAGGACGACCGGGCGATGGCGGCGCGCGTCCACGAGCTCGTCCTCGCGGCCGCGCCGCACCTCGTGCCCCGGACGTTCTACGGGATGCCGGCGTACGCGAGGGACGGCAAGGTGGTCTGCTTCTTCCAGGCGAAGCTGAAGTTCAAGGTCCGCTACTCGACGCTCGGCTTCCAGCCCGACGCGCGGCTCGACGAGGGGGAGATGTGGCCGGTCGCCTTCGCCCTGACCAGCCTGTCGGCCGCGGGGGAGAGGCGGATCGCCGAGCTCGTCAAGAAGGCCGCGGGCTGAGGGCCGCCACGACTGAAGCACCACCTGGCGAACGCGCGGTCCAAGGTCGGGGCGACGACGACGGCGCAGCGATCCAGTCACGCGTGCATGACCGCCAGTCATGGCCCACCATCGATCAGTCGGCCGGTGGGGCCGGTATGTGATGGCGAGGCGCATGTGCCGCAACCCGGCCCTCACCCCCCGTACCGCTCGCGATACCGACGCAGCTCCGCCTCGCTGATCCGGTAGATGCGGCGACCGCTCGCGCTGGCCAGCACCTGGGCGATGAGCCGCCCGCGCAGCACCTCCTGCCGCACGAACTCCGAGCTCACACCCAAGCGTGCCGCGACCTGCGTCGTCGTGAGCAGCGGGGGTGTCGTCATGCCCGGAGCGTCGGCGCCGTCGCCGGGCTGTCCAGGATCCGGCGCCGTTCGGCCTGCCCAATCTGCGCAATGTGCGCAGCCGGCGCAACGCGCGCAGCCCGGACGCTGGACGCGCGGCCCTCCGCTCTGGTGTCGTACGCGCGACCCACTCACCTGGTTCGACCCACGAGGTGCGCGCATGACCGTCGAGGACCGCCCGTCCCCCCACGCCCCCGATCCCGACCCGCCGGACGATGGGCTCGAGGCCCGCCGCTGGCGCGGTCCCCGCGTGGGCTGGGACGAGGTGATCGGCCATGAGCGACCACGCCGCGAGCTGGCCGCGCACCTTGCGCTGGCGCGGCACGCCGCCGGGCCGGAGGGCACCAGTCCGATCACGTCCGTGCTGCTTGCGGGCCCCCACGGCACGGGCAAGACGCTGCTCGCCAAGGCCCTGGCCAGCGACACCGACCTGCCCGTGTACGTCATCTCGGCGGGCGAGGACGACGCGACGGCGATCGGCGCGGCGTTCGACGCGCTGGCCGGCGTCCCCGCGATCGTCATCATCGACGAGGTCGACCTGGCCGGACGCATGCGCTGGGCGGCGACCTCCGATGACGGCGTGCGCCGGCGGGGCAGTGCCCTGATGGCCGCGCTCGACGGCCTCTCGACGCGCCCCGGGCCCATGGTCCTGGGTCTCACGGCGGAGTCGTCCTGGTCGATCGACCCGGGCCTGCGGCGCCGCTTCGCCGTGCTGATCGAGCTCGAGGCGCCCGACGAACCCACGCGCGAGGTGATGTTCGGCCGGTTCCTCGGCCAGGTGCCGAGCGCAGGCCCCCTCGATGTCGCCACCGCGGCGCGGCGCACGCCCGACTCGACCGGCAGCGACATCCGCGCCATGGTCACCTCCGCCTACGGCCTCGCCCTCGCCGACGGCCTGGCGGCGGTGGACCAGGCGCACCTCGACGAGGTCCTCGCCCGCCATCGCCGCTCGACGCCCGCCCGTGTGCTCGGTCCCGACGCCGTGCGCCACCTCGCCGTCCACGAGGCCGCCCATGCCGTCGCGGTCTACCTGACGCTGGGGCCCGCGGCCCTGGCCTACGCGACGCTCGAGCCGCAGGCGCGGGGCAACGCCCACACCACGCTCGACCGCGCCTGGGCGGAGCGCCACCCGATGACCAGCCGCACCTGGCGGGCCCAGGTCCTGATCGCCTATGCCGGGCCCATCGGCGAGGAGCTCGTGCTGGGCGTGCGCATGCTGGGGGCGGAGCACGACCTGACCGTCGCCACCCGGCACCTGCGCGATGCGCTCGACGAGGGCCTCGATCCCGACATCGGCCTGGTCGCCCCGAGCGTGCTCGAGTCACGCCGCACGCATCTTGCCCGTGAGGGACGCTCGCTCGTCTGGTCCGCGGTGCTGCGCGCCTCCCGGGCCGCCGAGGCCGAGACCCGCGCCCTGCTGGAACCCCGCCGGGCCGTCATCGAACGGGTCGCCGACGCGTTGGCGGCCGCGGGCACGCTGGCCGGCCCGCGCCTCGCCGAGGCGATGGAAACGGCGGGACTGACGCCGGCAACGATCGGCGGGGCGGGGGAGGGCCCGGCGTGAGCCCGTGCGCGGCGGGCGGCACGAGGGTGCCCGGGCGCCCCGGCACCGGCCCGGCGTGACATGGCGGACGACTACGCCACCGCCCTCGCCACCATCCGCAGCCAGGTCTATGCCCTGCTGGCCGAGATCGACGCCCTCGACCAGCCGCGGGCCGTGGTGATCGCTGCCGCGGACGCGGCCGACGCCGGGCACCCCGCGTACCAGGCCGCCATCGCCGGCCTGCTGTGGGCGACCACGGAGGTGCCCGGGCTGGGGATCAACATGGGGGCCGTATGCGCCGAGGTCGCGCGCAGCATGGCGCTACACCCGGTCCTCGCGGGCCTGTCCCGCGGGGACCGCGAGCACGTGATCAGCGCCGCGCAGCGGGTGGTCGCGGCGATCCTGTTTGGCCCGTGGCTGCCGCTGGCGGATCAGCAGGCGCTGCGATCCGCGTGGCGGATCGGCACGTCACGCCGTGGCTCGCCTTGAGGGGGCCGGCCCGAATCGCGAGCCGAGCCCTGCTCCCGCATCGCTCGGCCAGCGGCTCCGTCGCGCGCGCCTCCGGGCGGGCCTGACGCAGGCGGCGCTCGGGGCCGCGCTCGGCCATTCCCAGTCGGTCATCGCCCGCTGGGAGTGGGGCGCGCTCGAGCCGCGGGTGCCCGACCTGCTCCGCCTGGCGGCCGTCCTGGGCGTGTCTGCCGATGTGCTGCTCGCTGCGCCCTCGCCGGTCCCGCGGGCCCGCTCGGGACGCACACGGGACGCGGGCGACGCGCGCCGGCTCGGCCTCGCGCTTCGACTGGCCCGGCTCGACCGCGGACTCGATCCGTACCCCGCGGGGCGGCGCGCGCGGATCGCGCCGCGACGCCTGCGCCAGATCGAACAGGGCGCCGATCCCAGCCTCGCTGAGCTGCAGCGCCTGTGCGGGGCGGTCGGTTTCGACCTCGTCGAGCACGCGGCGAGCACAAACCTTGACGAGTGGAGCGGGCTCCATAGGGTCCAGCCGGACCCGCCCCTCCGGCTGGCGTCCGTCTCCCCTCCCGATCGGAAACGGGAGGGAAAGACGGAAGCGTAGCGACACTATTTGGGTTGTGAGCATCCCCTACGGGATGCGCGGCCACCTCCGGCGGGCGGGTTCGGACCATCGAATCGCTCGACCCGGAGGTACTCGACATGACCCGCACTGGTTCCGCCCCGCTCACCGACCACGTGCCCCTCGACCGCGACGGCATCGTCGACGGCTGGTTCGACCGCCTCGAACCGGCCCCCTCGGGCGAGATCCGCCGCCTGGCCGATGAGATGGTCCGCAGCTGCAATACGCACGACGCCGTCGTCTGCTACGCACAGGAGATGGCCGCCTACCTCGGCTGGTGCAATCGCCACGGCGTCGACCCGCTGGTGGCGTGCGAGGACGACGCCTTCGCCTACGCCGCCTCGCTCTCCCGCTACGCGCAGGGGACGCAGCACCTGAAACTGACGGTCGTCCGGCGCATGTATGCGAAGGCCGCGCACCGGAAGCTGATCGCGGCGAACCCCTTCGCCGGGATCACGCTGCCCTCGCGCCTCCCGGAGACCAACACGCCCGCGCTCACCAGGGCCCAGGTGGAGATGCTCCTGGGCGCCATCGCGGCCAGCTTCGACGACCCACGCCGTGGCCTGACCGCGAAGCGCGACTACACCCTGATCACCATGATGGTGCGTCTGGCGCTGCGCAGCAGCGAGGCGTCCGGCCTGCACTGGGGCCGCTTCCAGGACCACGACGGGCGGATCCGTTCCTCCTTCATCGGCAAGGGCAACAAGCCCGCCCACCTCGATCTGCCCGACGACGTGTGGCAGACCCTGCTGCGTTGGAAGCGCGCCTACGAGCGCGCCTCGGGGGTGACGCTCAACCGGGCGGACCCAGTGTTCCTGCCCTGTGACTCACGTGCGCTGAAGGCTGCCCGCGCGCGCGTCGGGCTGCAGCCCCTCGCGGCAATCGCCCGCCGCTCGGTCCACAACATGGTGGTCGCCCGACTCGCGGACGTCGGGCTGGAACAGGATCGGCTGGCCCCGCACGCCCTCCGTGCCACCGGCGCGGTCCTGGCGTTCCGCGCGGGCGCCTCCATCATCGAGATCAAGGAGCTGCTGCGCCACTCCTCGGTCGACACGACGATGCGGTATCTGCAGGCGCTGGTGGGCGGTGCGTCGCGGGCGGCGATCGACCGGATCCAGCTCGACGTGCCGCGCTGGACCGATCCCGACGATGACCCGCCGCAGGATGACCCGCCCGGGGGCGTACCGACGCCACCTGATCAACCAGCGATACCGGGTGCCCCGTGGGCCGGGGCCGCCCCGCAGCGCGATGGCGGTGCTCCCGCTATCGGCCCTTCCGACACTCGCTCGCTCCCCGCGGCGACAACCCGTGGCCGGCAGCTGCCCCCGGGCAGCCTGATCCGCGATGCCCGCCGCTGGACGGCGGTCCCCCTCGCGGAGCCGGCGCGTGCCTACCTGGCCGCCCTGCCCGTGGACCGGCCCGCCAACGTGTCGCGCATCCACCGCCTGGTCGGGCGTCCGGCGAACGTCGTGTGGGCCGCGGAGACCGAGCTCGCCGCGGCGGGCCTCATCAGCTTCTCATCCACCCGCCGGCGCGTGGAACGCACCCCGGCCGGGATCGCGGTCGATGTGCCGATCGCGCCCGACGGCGCGCTGTCCGAGGTCGCTCGCAGGGTGCTCGCGGAACTGCCGACCGGCGGCGCGACGCGCTGGGGACACCGGGTGCGTGCCGACCTTGGTCTCGACGTGGAGACGTTCGCCGCCGCCGTGCGCGAACTGCGCGGCACCGGCCTCGTCCGCACGGGGCGGGGAGGGAGCGTCGCTCGGATCCTGGGCGCCGGCGGCGCGTCGGCCGCGCCGCCAGGCAGCGAGGCGGAGCCACGGCCGAAGGCGGCGTAGGGGGACGGGATCGACTGTCGGACGGCGAACTTCCCCTGGCAGGTGTGGACGGAAGGCGCTCGACGGGCGCGCCGGCGCCAATATCCGCCGTGCTCCTGTGCACCGCACGTTCCTGCTCTCGGGCCTCCTCGTCTGCGCCTGTGGGAAGCCGCTGCACGGCCAGACGCGGAGCTCGCGGGGCCGCGAGTGGCGCTACTACCTCTGCCGCCACTGCGATGCATCCGCCATCCGTGCGGATGAAGCCGAGGACGACGTGCTCGAGCGACTGCGTGCGATGCTGCTGCCGCCTGCTGCGGTGGAGCGAGCGCGCGACGAACTCCGTCGCCGGCTCGCGCTCCCCTCGCGCGGGCTGGCCGATGAACGGCGGTCGCGGCTCGAGGCGCGGATCCAGCGCCTCAAGGCGCAGTTCGAGTGGGGCGACATCGCGGAGACCGAGTACCGCGCCAAGATGGCCGACACCCGAGCGCAGTTGGTGCTCCTGCCCGAGTCGGACAAGGTCGTTGCCTTCGACGACGCCGCGCGCATCGTCTCATCGCTCGACGCCGCGATCGGAGAGGCGACACTCGACCAACTCAAGGAGCTGATCCGCCTGGTCGTCGCACGGGTGACGACGGCCGATCGGGCGATCGCCTCGATCGAGATCGTGCCCGCGGCGCTTCCCTTCTTCGCGCCGCTTCCGACTTTGCTTACTGCGCCCCCGGACGGACTCGGGGGCACGGTAGGCGAATCGATCGATCCGCTGGATTGGTACGCGAGGCAGAACGCCAGTCCTGTCACGTCTTCAGAGGTGGTCGCGCGGCGGCATTCGGCGCGTTCTCAGAGGTCTCACGCCACCGATGACCAGCCGATGGCTGGCAAAGGTCGGGGCGGCGTGAACGCAAAGGCGGCTGGCGATCGACGCTTGCACCCTTGACTCTCAGTTGCGTCTATGTAGGATAGTGACGTGGACCTCGATACGCTACATGAACGCAACCTCATCGCCGTTCCGCAACAGGAACAGGCGCTTGCGTGGCTCATTCAGAACGGGCCCCTCGTGGAAGAACCCCCTCTCCCGATGACGGTTCTGCGGAACCTGGTCAGCCAGCAGCGACTGGTCCGTCTGCGGCGCGGCGTGTACCTCGCGCCGACGCCAGAGGGTCGCCTTCCGCCGCTGTCGCGGACGATCGCCCTGCTTGATCCCGAGGGTTACATCAGCGGCCACGGAGCCCTGTCGCTCCTGGACCTCACCGACCAGGACATCGCCCGTTGGTATTCCGTCTCCTCCCGTCGGCAGGCGGACATCTCCTACGGATCGCTCTCGGCGCACTTTGTTCTGTCGCCAGCCCGCCGGAGCCAAGCCAGCACACGTGATGTGCTGGTGCGCGGCGATCGTGTCGTCTTGGCGACCCCGCCACGCGCGTTCGTCGACGAGGTTGAACTGATGCCGTTTGGTCTCGACTACTCGGAGACGACGCGGATCCTGCGGTACGCAGTCGATACGCGCGCCGCGACCGAGGACGCTCTCGTTGCCGAGCTGGCCCGGACCCCCTCCGTCGCCGGAGCGCGCCGTCTCGGGTTGCTCCTCGATCTCGCCACCGGGCATAAGAACGCGCGCCTCCTCGAGATCGCACAGTCAAGTCCCGGGATGACGCGTACCTCGGGCGACGACATCCCCGTGTATCCCTGGCGGCTTTACCTGCCCCAATCGCCCAGCGGCATCCTGGCGGCCAGCCGATGAACGGCAAGGCGCCTCCGCCGAACCTGCGACGACAGGTTGTGCGGGCAGCGCAGCAGGCAAACGTCCCGCTCGACGAGTGGGATCGCGCGCAGGTTCTGGGGCAGGTCGCCGGTTTGATTGCCGCTCATCCGAAGGTCGGCGGCATGATTGCCTTCAAGGGCGGCGCGATCATGCACCTGATCGACGGCAGCCCACGGCTGTCCAAGGACCTCGACGCACAAATCGTTGCAGGCGATCGGATCACCGAGGCCA
>JAJYGO010000388.1 GCA_021785115.1 Chloroflexota bacterium
GCCGCCGAGGCGATGCGCGCGCTGGAGGGCGTCCAGGAGGTGACCAGCCGCGAGGGCGGGCTCGACGTGATCGTGCCCGACGCCTCGACCGCGCTGCCCGCGCTGCTTGCCGCCGCGGCGGCCACCGGCACCTCCGTCCGGTCGGTCGAGGTGGTGGAGCCGGACCTCGAGGCGGTGTTCCTCCACCTCACCGGCAAGGCGCTGCGAGACTGAGATGCGCAGGAACCTCGCCTCGGCGCTCGTCATCGCGCGCCGCATCCTCCGCCAGCGGGTCCGAGACCGGTCGGCGATCATGTTCGCGGTCATCACGCCGCTCGGGCTCGCCCTGGCCTTCTCGGTCCTGATCCCCAACGACTTCCAGACGTTCCACACCCGGTTCGTGATCGTGGACCACGACGGCGGGCCGATGGCGAGCCGCCTGATCAGCGACGGCTTCGGCGCCCTGTCCCGGGCGGGCGTCGCCGAGGTGGACGCGATCGCCACCGACGCCCAGGCGCGCGCCGAGCTCGAGGCCGGCGACGCCGGCGCGATGATCGTGGTGCCGGCGGGCTTCAGCGCGGCGATCGCCGCCGGCCAGCCGACGGCGATCCAGCTGCTCGGCGGCCAGTTCCCGTCGTCATTCGAGGTCGCCCGGGCGGTCGTCACCCGGTTCGCCAGCGAGGCCGACGCGGCCCAGCTGCTGATCGCCACCGCCACCTCGTCGTCGGGCAGCGCGAACCCCGCGGTCGTGCAGGCGGCCGTGGCCTCGCTCGGCCAGCCGGCGCCGATCGCCGAGGTCGAGGCGCAGACGCCGTCGCGGCAGGCCGGCCGGGCGACGTTCTACGCCGCCGCCATGGCGATCATGTTCGTGTTCTTCGCCACCCAGTACGGGGCGCTGGCGATCCACTCGGACCGCCAGACCGGCACGCTCACGCGCCTGCTCGCGGCCCCGGTCTCCGCCGGGTCGATGCTGTTCGGCGCCGCGCTGGCCAGCCTCGTGCTGGGCGCCGTGGCGATGACGGTGCTGATCCTCGGCACGACGCTGCTCGTCCACGCGGCCTGGGGGCCGCCGCTGCTGGTGGCGGTGCTGGTGCTCTCGGGGGTGGTCGCCGCCACCGGGATCTCGATGGTGGTCGCCACGTTCGCCCGGACGCCGCAGCAGGCGGGGGCGCTCAACTCGATCGTCGCGCTCTCGCTCGCCGCCCTGGGCGGCGTGTTCCTGCCCCTGAGCCAGGCGCCCTCGTCCATCGTCACCCTGTCGCAGATCACGCCCCACGCGTGGTTCCTGCGCGGCATCGACACCCTGGCCGACCCTTCGGCGACCCTGGCCGACATCCTGCCTTCGGTGCTGGTGCTGCTGGCCATGGGCGTCGGGCTCGGGGCAGTCGGGCTCGTCCGGGCCCGGAAGGCGATGGCGGCATGAAGGTCCTCTCGATGGTCCGCACCAACCTGGTGCGCGCCCTCCGCGACCGAACGGCCCTGTTCTTCTCGGTGCTGCTGCCGCTGATCCTGATCCTCGTCCTGGGGCTGACCTACGGCTCCGGCGCCTCGCTCAGGGTCGGCCTCGTGGACGCCGACGGCGGCCCGCTGGCCGCCGACCTCGCGGCCGCGATCCAGAAGTCGCCCGGCGTCGCGGTCGACCTCCGCCGCTACCAGACCGTGGACGAGCTGCGGGACGCCTCGTCGCGGGGCATCGTCGAGGTCGCCCTCGCGATCCCGGCTGGGTACACCGCCGCGCTGGAGGGCGGCGGCTCCGCGGCGCTCACCTTCTTCACGCCGCCGACGCAGCTGGCGCTGGCTGCCCGGACCATCGTGGACCGGGCGGTCGCCGACCAGACCGCCCTGGTGCGCGCGACGCAGTTCGCCGTGAAGACCCAGGGGACCGGCTTCAGCGCGGCGCTGGCCGGGGCCCAGGGCCTGCAGGCGCGGGTCCCCGGCGTGGCGGTCACGGTCCAGCCGGTCAACGCGGCGAGCACCGGCAACGGCTTCAGCGCCGGCGCCCAGAGCCAGCTGGTGCTGTTCATGTTCCTGACCTCGCTCACCGGGGCGGTGGAGCTGGTGCTCACCCGCCAGCTCGGGGTCTCGCGGCGGATCTTCGCCTCGCCCACCGGCGCGACCACGATCATCGTGGGGGAGTCGCTGGCGAGGATCGCCTTCGCGCTGGCCCAGGGCGCGTTCATCGTCGGCGCGTCCGCGGTCCTGTTCGGCGTGTCGTGGGGCGATCCCGTGTCGCTGGCCGCGGTGGTGCTGGTGTTCTCGGTGGTGGCGGGCGGGGCTGCGATGATCATCGGGGCGCTGGCGGCCAACCCGAGCCAGGCCGGCGCGCTCGGCCCGGGCCTGGGCATGCTGCTGGGGCTCCTCGGCGGCGCGATGGTGCCGCTCGAGGTGTTCCCGCCCGCGATGCAGGCGGTGGCGAGGCTGACGCCGCACTCGTGGGCGATGGACGCGCTGGCGGTGGCCAGCCAGCCGGGCAACAGCGTGGTGGACATCCTGCCCCAGCTGGGGGTCCTGGCCCTGTTCGCCGTGGTGTTCTTCGCGATCGCGACGGTGCGCTTCCGGCGGGTGCTGGTCGGCGCGGCCTGAGGCGCTTCCGGCGGGTGTTGGTCGGCGCGGCCCGAGGCCCCCCGCCGGGTGCCGGCGACCGACGTGATACGGTCGGCGCATGCCCGACCGCCGCTTCGACGCCGTCGTCTTCGACCTCGACGGCACGCTGTGCGACTCCGAGCCGTTCATCGCGGCCGCGGCGGCCGAGGCGCTCCGCCGACGCTACGGCGTGGCCGTGGCGCGCGAGGACTTCGCGCCGTTCGTGGGCGCCGGCGACGACCGGTTCATCAGCGGCGCCGCGGCCGCGCACGGGATCATCGCCGACCTCGCGATCGACAAGCCGCTCACCTACGAGGTGTACCTCGAGCTGATCCCGGGCGCCCTCCAGCCGATCGCCGGCGCGCACGACTTCCTCGACCGGCTGCGTGCCGCCGGCCTGCGGATCGCGCTGGCGACGGGCTCCGACCGGCCGAAGCTGCACGGCAACCTCGCCGCGATCGGGCTGCCGGAGGGCGTCTTCGACGTCGTGGTGAGCGCCGAGGACGTGGTCCGCAAGAAGCCCGACCCGGAGATGTTCCGGCTGGCGGTCGGCCTCCTGGGCGCCGACCCGCAGCGGACGCTGGTCGTCGAGGACGCGCGCAACGGCGTGCTCGCCGGCCGGGCGGCGGGCTGCGAAGTGCTGGGGATCGCGTCGTCGCAGCTGCCGGACACCCTGCTTGCGGCCGGCGCCCGCATCGTCGTCGACGACTACACCCGGCTGCCCGCCGAGCTGCTCGCGGACCTGGCCCTCCTGCCCGGCTGACGCCGGCCCGGCTGGGCGGGGCTGCCGCGCGCCGCGGTCAGGGCCCCTGGCGGTCGCGGGGGTCTCCTGCTGCCGTCAGGCCCCGAGCGGGCGCGGGGTCGCCCGCTGCGGTCAGGCGTCCAGTATCCGGCGCGGGTCCGGCCAGCGCTCGAGGCCGATCGAGCGCGCCGCCTCGTCGATCAGCGAGCACAGCCCCTCGAGCACGTCGCCCGGCAGGCCCACCGGCGGGTTCGCCGCCATCGCCGCGGCCTTCTCGGTCGCCAGGTCCACGAGGCCCGTCCGCCCCGACGCCTGCCAGTCGCCCAGGCTGCCGCGGTAGGACAGGGTGGGACGGACGAAGTCCGAGCGCAGGTAGCGGCGGGTGTGCGCCGTGGCCAGGAAGCCGAAGCCGGGCTCCAGGCCCTCCGCGATCGCGTCGAGGCTCAGGGCGTCGGCGTCCCAGACCGGCTGGCGGAAGGCGTAGAAGGCGTAGTTGAGGACCTCGTCGTCGATCACCAGCGCCTCGACCGAGCCGGCCACGCCGCTCTGGTTCTCGCCCGGGCCGGACAGGAACCGCGGCCGGGCCGCCAGCCCCAGGATCGCGTTGGCCATGTGCTCGTAGCCGAACTGCGTGTCCACGACCACCGAGTCGGACGTCGGGCCGTAGCAGTCGCAGGCGAGGCCGTACCTGCGGGCCAGCAGCGTCGCCGCGATCGACGCGACGCCGGTCTCGGGCGGGCCGGAGGTCACCAGCCCGGTCCGCGGGTTGATCGACGAGAGGCGCGGGCCGTAGTAGAGGGGCGTGCCGGGCGCGACCGCCTGGGTCAGCACCAGGCCGGCCAGCACCTCGGCGTTCTGGGTGGCCACCGCGGCCGACATCGACCCGGGCGCCGTGGTGCCGGCCGCCGGGCAGGGGAGGATCTCGACGGCCACCCGCCCCGCCCGGACCGTGGCGATCAGCGCGTCGGTGACCTCGGCGCCGAGCTGGAGCGGGCTCACCGGCGAGAACGCGAGGTCCACCGGGTAGCGCCCGCCGCCCCCGTCGGCGCCGGTCACGGCCTCGGCCATCCGCCGCACGAAGTCCGCCTGGAACGCGTGCGAGATGCCGGGTCCGCCGATCGGCTTGTCGGTCTCGTGGGCGAGCACGAGATACGAGTACAGCGGCTCGAGTGGGTGGGGCACGTCGTCGGGCTGGACCAGCGAGGTGACCGAGTGCAGGTTCGCCATGCGGTGCATGACCCGGGTCAGGCGGACCTGGTCGGCCATCGTGGCGCGACGGGCGACGCCGGTCTTGGGGTCCACCACGTCCCGGGCGCCGCCCATGTTGTGGACGTAGGTGGGGCCCGGGTCCGCGTCGACGGGGATGGACCGGGCGTCGTCGCGCGCGGCGAGGGTGAACCTGGAACGGCACGCGGCGACCGCGTCCGCGACCGCGGCCCGCGGCATCAGGATCCGGCGGCCGGTCGCCTCGGTACAGCCGGCCGCGAGGAGGATCTCGCGCGCCGCCGGCGACTCCACCTGGACGCCGATCCGCTCGAGCACGGCGAGCGACGTCTCGTGGATCGCCTCGATGGCCTCGTCGGGCCACAGGTCCAGCATGGTGCTCCCCATCGCTCGAGTTGCCTGCCCTGGCGCGGCGGGCGGGTCGCCGGTCGCCGGTCGCCGCCGGCCGCCGGTCGCCGCCGGCCGCCGGCCGCCGTTCGCACGTCCACGATATGCCGACCGCAGGCGCGCCCGCCGGTTGGCTGCGCGAGCGAGGGCGCCCGCGGTCCGGTCGCCGGTGTCTGCGCTCGGCGACGGCCGCCCGTCGGCGCCTACACCGTGACGAGGCGCCCGATCAGCACGCCGGCCAGGGCGGCCGCCCCGGCGATGGCCATCGTCTGGAGCGCCGTCCGCCAGACCGGCTCGTGGCCGATCAGCCCGCGCGCCACGCCCAGCGCCGCCATGAGCAGGCCCGTGATCACCAGCGACACGAGGCGGGCGCTCTCGATCGGGAACAGCGCGAACGGGAGCACGGGCACGCCGGCGGCCAGCAGGTCCGCGATGAACATCCACAGGGCGTGCGCGCGCGGCGACGCCCCGCCCTGGCGCGGCATGCCGACCTCGTAGGCGGCGACGTGGTCGAGCATCGCCCGCGGGTTGCGCAGGAACGCGCGGCTGACCGCGGCCGCCTCCTCGTCGGTGAAGCCCGAGTGGCGCAGCTGCGTCACCACCCGCTCGCGCGCGCCGTCCGGGTCGGCCTCGATCCGCCTCCGCAGCCGCTCGATCTGCGCCCGCGCGACGCTGTTCTCCGAGTGCACGTCGAGGTAGGTGCCGGCCATCATCGAGACCGCGCCGGCCACCGCGCCGGTGGCGCCCGCCAGCAGGACGATGTTGGCGTTGGTGGTGCTGGCCGCGACGCCGAAGACCAGGCCGGCGATCGAGACGGCGCCGTCCTCCATGCCGAAGGCGACGTCGCCGATCGACTCCAGCAGGGATCGGCGGATTCGGCCAGGCAGGTCGCTGAGCGGGTGCACGCGGGGGACGGCTCCTTGGGCGGGGAGTACGAGTCTACCCGCAGCGCCCGCGGGAACGCCGGGACGGCTCGAGTGGCGGGGTCCGCCGGCGCCCGCAGGCCTGCGACGGGCCCCAGAGCCTCGGCCCTGCACGGGGCGGCTCCATCAGCGGTCCGCCCGCCCGCGCAACCGCCCCGTGCCGCACCCGACCGCCCGAGGGCATCGAAGATGGCACAGGCCGGGTGGCCCGGCGCCTCATCCGCCCATAGAGCCGCCCCGTGCAGGGACGGGGACACAGGGCGCTCGAGGGGCCCGAATAAGCGGGGCATACGGCACCGTCTGCAGGCTTGCCGCATGACGGCTCGACAGCGCAGCGCGACCCTGGGGTCGGACGACGCCCGCAGGCTGGCAGCGGAGGCTGGTCGTGAGATAGCCGCAGCCAGGAGGTCGGTCGGGGCCACGCAGTGTCACGTCGCGGCCAGGGCCGGCATCAGTGCGTCGCAGCTGGGCCGGCTCGAGCGCGGCGAACTCGCCAGGCCGTCGCTCGACGTGATCTGCCGCGCCGCGCGCGCGGCCGGCTTCGCCGCGAGCCTCAAGTTGTATCCCGACGGGACGCGATTACGTGATGCCGGGCAGCTCGCCCTGCTGGCCAGGTTCGATCGTGTCCTTGCCCCGCAGCTCGTGAGAAGTCGCGAGGTCCGCCTGTCCCGTCCCGGTGACCTGCGAGCGTGGGACGAGCGGATATCGGACGGTCGCGCGAGCGCGTCGATCGAGGCAGAGGTGCACATCCACGACGCCCAGGCGCTCCAGCGCCGGATCGCGCTCAAGCTGCGCGACGACCAGGCAGCCGGCGTGGTGATCCTCCTGCTCGCCGACACCGCCCACAATCGACGGGTGCTCGCGGAGCACCGGGAGGCGCTGCGCCCGCAGTTCCCGCTTGATGGCGGCGCGATCCTCCGTGCGCTGCGCGCCGGGCGGATTCCGCCCGCGAGCGGTTTGGTTCTGCTGTGAAGGCTCGGCGTCTTCCTTGCACGCAGCGGCTCTATCGCCGGACCGCCCGCCCACGAAGCCGCCCCGTGCTGCATCCGACCGCCTCGGGGGCTCGATCAGCGCACGGGCCGGGTGGCCGGGCGCTCCGTCCGCCCATAGAGCCGCTCGGTGCAAGGGCGGGAGGGGTGCAAGGGCGGGGCCGCCCCCAGCGCCCGCCCGGCCCCGCCCGGCCCCGCCGCCTTCCTACCGCCGCTCCCGCCAGCGCTCGAACGCCTCCACGGCCACCGGGAGCGTCGGGTAGAAGCGCTCCTCGTCGATCGTCTCGAGCAGGGCCCCGCGCACCAGCTGGGCGCGCAGGTCCTGCTTCACGCGCGCCATCGCGAACACCACGTTCCGCGCCGCCAGGTCGCGCGCGAACTGCTGGAGCACCTCGACGGCGGTGGTGTCCAGCTCCACGATCGCCTCCGCGTTGAGCAGGAACCACTCGACCCTGACGGGCTGCTCGTCCACCGCGGCGAGCGCGCGGGCGCGGAAGTCGGCGGCGTTGGCGAAGCACAGCGGGGCGTCGTAGCGGAACACCAGGAGGCCCGGGATCTGGACGGCGTCGGGGTAGTCGGCGATGTTGTGCAGCCCGGCCAGGCCCGGCACGCGGCCCAGGATGGACGCCGGCGGGCGGGCGACGCGCAGGAACAGCTCGGCCACCGACAGCGCGATCGCGATCAGGATCCCCGCCAGCACGTCGAACAGCAGGACGCCCACGAGGGCCGCCATGGCCAGCCCGAGCTCCGTGGAGCGGAAGGTCCACAGGCGCCGCAGCTCGCCCACCCGCACCAGGCGCCAGCCGGCGAACACGACGATGCCGGCCAGCGCCGCCTCCGGGATGAGCGCGATCAGCCCCGGCGCCAGGAGCACGATCAGCACGGTGGACGCCGCGGCGACCAGGCCGGCCAGCTGGGTCCGGGCGTGCATCGCGTCGAGGATGGCCGAGCGCGACCCCGAGGCCGAGAGGACGAAGCCGCCGGTCAGTCCGGCCGCCAGGTTCGCGAGGCCGAGCGCCAGGAACTCGGCGTTGGCGTCGATCTCCTCGCCGGTGCGCGCGGCGAAGGCGCGACCGGTCAGCGCGACCTCCGAATACGCGACGAACGTGACCGCCACGGCGCTGCCCAGCAGCCCCTGGACGTCGGCCAGGCCGATGGACGGCAGCGAGACGCTGGGCAGCCCGCTCGGCACCGAGCCCACCAGCGACACCCCGAACCGGTCGAGGTGGAGCAGCGCCACGGCCAGCCCGCCGGCGATCACCGCGAGCAGCGTGCCCGGCGCCAGCGGCGCCACGCGGGCGAGCGCCACCAGCCCGACCACCACCGCCGCGCCGACCGCGAGCACGACCAGGTTGACCTCGCCGAGGCGCGTCGCGAGTTCCGTCGCCCTGCCCAGGTTCGAGGTGGACGTGAGCTCGATCCCGGTCAGCGACCCGAGCTGGCCCAGGATCATCACCAGGCCCAGGCCGGCCATGTAGCCGAGCAGGATCGGCCGCGACAGCATGTCGGCCACGAACCCCAGCCGCAGCACCCAGGCTGCCAGGCATGCGAGCCCGACCAGCACGGCTAGGGCGGCCGACAGGGCCAGCCAGCGGCCCGCGTCGCCGCCCGCCAGCGGGGCGACCGCCGCCGCGACCATCACGCACGCCCCCGCCTCGGGCCCCACCGACAGCAGCCGCGACGTGCCCAGGAGTGCGTAGATGACCATCGCCACGATGGCCACCCAGAGCGACGTCAGCGGCGGGGCGCCGACGATCCCCGCGTACGCGAGGCACTGCGGGACGAGGTACGCGGTGACCGTGATCCCCGCCACCACGTCGGCGCGCAGCCACGCGCGGTCGTAGCGGCGGAGCTGCGTGAACCCCGTCGCCGCCGCTGGGTGCGCGTGGCGCGCCGTCTCGCTCTGGGCCAACTCGTGCTCCACCGGACGTCATCGACGATAGGGACGGAAGGCACTCCGTCGTGTACGGGCCCAGTGGGATGGTAGGCCCACGCGAGGCTCGCGGTCCGCTGGTACGAGCAGACCAATCGCCGGCTCCAACCGGTCGGCCACCGGCCCGGCAGACCCCCGAGGCACCGGGTGATCAGGTGACTCCCGGCCGACAGGAGCAATGGCCGGACCGCGAGCCCGCTTTCCCGGACCGCCTCCCCAGGCCGCTCCTGCCGTTGCCACGGAACCCGACCGGCCGATCGCGCGTCCCAAGGCCATGCCCGCCCGACCGCACGCCCGGCCCCGCCGCCCCGTCCTCCTCGCGCTCGCGGCGCTGGCCGTCGCCGCGTGCACGTCCGCGTCGCCGTCGGCCCCGCCACCCAGTGGCTCGATCAGGTCCCCGGACTCCCCGCGTCGCCGTCGTTCGGCACCACCATCGTGGCCCAGTCCATCAATGTGGGCCAGACATCGATCGAGCACCTCTTCATGACGCGCGACGGCGGCACGACGTGGCACTCCGTGTACACGCCACCTACGGGATCATCCGCCATGATCCTCCTCGTCACCTTCGCGTCTCCCCGCCTCGGCGCCGCGATCGTCCAGGTCGCCTCGTCGCACTCGATCCTCATCGTG
>JAJYGO010000231.1 GCA_021785115.1 Chloroflexota bacterium
ACGCCGCGCCCCGCGGCGACCGACGACGACCACCAGACCTCCGCATCGATCTCCACGTGGTCCGGGGCCGGGTGCGCGAGGCGGTACTCCCGACCGTCGGCGGCCAGCTGCCGTCCCGCGGCGTCGAACAGCCCGGCCTTGACCGAGGTCGTGCCGATGTCGAGCCCCAGCAGGAGGGTCACGGCACCCGGCGCCTAGGCCAGCCCGTGGGCGGCCGCGGCGGTGCCGGCGTCGGCGCCCGCCTTGACCACATCGCGCAGCGCCGCCATGAACCGGACGGGGTCCTTCGCGCCAACCAGGTTGCGGCCGAAGACCACGCCCCGGGCGCCGTCTCTGACCGCGGTCGCGGCCAACTCGAGGGCGTCCACCTCGTGGGGCAGCTTCTTGGCGCCTAGCGCCAGCACCGGCACGGGCGTGGACCGGCAGACCTCGCTGAACCGCTCGCCGGTGTGGAACGTCTTCACCAGGTCCACGCCCAGCTCCGCGACGACGCGGCAGCCGATGGAGATGACCTCGTGGCGCTCCTCGGGGGTCACGTCCTCGTGCCCGGCCGGGTAGACCTCACCGATGATCGGGACGCCGGCGGACCTCGCCTCGTCCACGCACCGGGCCACCATCTCCACGTTCTCGGCGTCGACGGCCTCCGAGCCGGTCTTGATGCTCATCCCCACGAGCACGATGTCGGCCCCGAGAGCCACCGCCCCGGCGGCCGAGATCATCGGCACGCTGCGGCTCTCCCGGTAGCCCCACTGGGTCGCGTACTGGGTGCCCCAGTTGAGGCGGACGATCATGGCCGGGGCTCCGCGGCGGCTGAACGCCGGCGCGAGGTGCGGCGCCATGCCGGGACTCAGCAGGATCGCGTCGGCGCCCGTCAGGTTGCCGATGACGGCCGAAAGGTCCTCGAATCCCGGGCGCGGCCCGTTGTACAGACCGTGGTCGATGGCGGCGATGATCGCATTCGATCCCCCGTCGAACAGCCGCGCCAGCCGGATGTCGCCACCAGAACCCACCGGGATCGCCTCCAGCCCCTGAGTGCCCGGCGACCGTGCCGGCCCGCCCGATGGCACCGATTCTGTGTTCGGTTTGATGCACACATGCTATGCGGAGCGTGTCGAGTGTCAAGCGATTCCGGCGCCTGCCACGGGCGATTCATGCATGAGTTGTGCGCAGTATCGCCCGAATGGTGCAGAAAGTGTATTGCGACTTGCGCAGTGATCGGCGTAGGATCGTGCACGCAGCCGCGCCCAGCGGGGAACGGTCTGCTGACGACCCGCGAGACGGGACGGCCAAGGGCCAGCGCGCGTTCGGCGGCCCGAGGCACGGAGGATGCCCGCTCCGCGAACTGCGTCGGAAAGGAGACAGGGGCTTGAACCGAAGGCTGCTGACGCTCGCGGCGTCCGCGATGTTGATCGCGACCGCGTGCTCAGGCTCCACATCCACCACGGCGCCGTCCACCGCCGCAACCAGCGCCCCGTCGGAGGCGGCGTCCACGGCCGCCTCGGCGGCGCCCACCACTGCGGCGCCGGTGACCCTCACCCTGTGGCACAACTACGGCACCGAGGCCAACGCCTCGGTCACCAACGCGCTGGTCAAGGCCTACATGGCCAAGAACCCCAACGTGACCATCCAGGTCGTCAGCCAGCCGGCGGACAACTACTTCGCCCTGCTGAAGGCCGCGGCGGTCGCCCAGTCCGGGCCCGACATCATGACGATGTGGACCGGCCTGTTCGCCCTCCAGAACCAGACCTACCTCGAGCCGCTGGACTCGTACATCCCGGCAGACACGCTCAAGTCGTTCAACGGCATCGACTGGTGCTCCAAGGGCCTGCAGCTCTCGCAGGGCGCCATCTGCGTGCCGCTCGACATGCAGCACTACAACGGTTTCTACAACAAGGACCTGTTCGCCAAGGCCGGGATCACCTCGTTCCCGACGAACTGGGCCGACTTCTTCACCGCGCTCCAGAAGCTCAAGGCGTCGGGCGTCATCCCGATCGCCTACGGCCCGGGCGGCCAGGCGCTGAACGCGGGCTTCTACCCCTACTACGACCTCAGCTACATGATGATGTACCTCTCGGTGGGCGACTGGCAGAAGCTCTACAGCGGCCAGATCCCGTGGACGGACCCGGCGATCGTCGCGCAGCTGCAGCAGTGGGCCAAGATCAAGTCCGAGGGCTACACGAACACCGACGTGCTCAACGGCGACTCGGTGGGCATGTTCGAGGCCGGCAAGGCCGCGATGGTGATGGAGGGCAGCTGGGACTTCCAGGAGTTCTCCCAGAAGCTCGGCAACAGCGTCGGCGTGTTCATCCCGCCGTTCAACACCCAGCAGGTGAAGGGCGTCGTGGAGTTCCCGGGTGACGGCTTCGGCATCACCAGCTACTCGCAGCACAAGGCCGCCGCGGCCGCCTTCCTCGCCTGGATGGCCACCCCCGAGGCGCAGCAGATCATCGCCACCGGCGGCCTCATCCCGGTCGTCGCCGGGACGCCCGCCACCAACCCGCTGGCCAACGCCATGCTCGACTATGCCGCCAACCAGGGCTACACCCGGTACCCGATGATCGACAACGTCATCCAGCCCGAGGTCCAGGACGGCGCGACCAAGCTGCTGAACGGCGTGTTCAACGGGACCACCTCGGCGCAGGACGCCACCAAGGCGATGACGGACGCGCTCAACGCCCTGCCGGCCGATCGGCGCGGCAGCACGTACACGGCTCCGGCCGCCGGCGGCTGAGTCGAGATCTGCGGGGGCCGACGGTGATCCCCCCTTCGCCGTCGGCCCCGCCCGCAACCATGACCACGACCCCGAGGCGGCCGCTCGACGGCTCCACACCGGCCGCCGCACCCCGACCTCGGGGTCGGGGCGGGCTCCGCCGGTCGCAGCACATCGCGGGGGTGGCGTTCGCCCTGCCCGTGATCATCCTCGAGCTCGCCCTGCTCGCGATCCCGATCGGGCAGGCCGTCTACTACAGCTTCACGCGCTGGGACGGCATCCAGTCGACCTGGATCGGCACGGCCAATTACCAGCGGCTGTTCGGCGATCCCAACTTCTGGCGGGTCGTGCTGAACAACGTGATCCTGCTGGCGGCCGTGCCGTTCGCGATCCTGATCCCACTGCTCGTCGCCTACCTGCTCAACGAGCACGTGCTGGGCTGGCGCTTCTTCCGCTCGGCCTACTTCCTGCCGACGGCCATCAGCTGGGTCGTCATCGGCATGGTCGCCATCCGGGTGTTCGCCGTCGAGGGCATCCTCAACCACCTCCTGGCCGCGATCGGCCTCAACATCCAGACCGACCTGCTCAGCGGCGAGTACTCGGCGATGGTCGCGGTCGCGATCACGTTCATCTGGTCCGTGTTCGGCACCAACACCATCATCTTCATCACCGGCATGGCGACGCTCGACCGGGAGGTCTACGAGGCGGCCCGCGTGGACGGCGCGAGCGGCTTCACGACATTCCGCAAGATCACCATCCCGCTGCTGATGCGGTTCGTCCAGTTCGCGTTCATCCTGACGCTGATCACCGCCTTCACCGCGCTGTTCAGCCTGATCTTCATCATGACCGGCGGCGGGCCCGGCTTCGGCTCGACGACCCTCGAGTTCTACGTCTACCAGCAGGGCTTCACCGTGGGCGCGTTCGGCTACGCGGCCGCCATCGGCATCGTGCTGTTCGTCGTGGTGTTCGGGATCAGCCTCGCGCAGCTGCGGCTGTTCCGGAGCCGGCTGGACTAGGGGCGCGAGATGGACCCCCGCCTGCGGCGCCGGGCCAGCCGGCTGGTGATGTTCCTCATCCTGTGCGTGGTCGTCGTGATCATGCTGTTCCCGTTCGTCCTGATGATCGTGACCTCGCTCCGGTCCAAGGACCAGTACATCGCGGGCAGCGGCTTCAGCCTCGATTCCTGGCAGCAGCTGTTCGTGCAGATGCCGGTCTTCCAGCAGCTGCTCAACTCGAGCCTCGTGACCGCCGGCGGCGTGGCCCTGATCCTGGTCGTGAGCACGACCGGGGGCTACGCCTTCTCGAAGCTGACGTTCAAGGGCTCCGGCCTGGTGTTCCTGGCGATCCTGTCCGGGATGATGGTCCCGGTCCAGTCGATCATCATCCCCGTCTACGTGGACATCGTGAACGTCGCGAAGGCGCACGTGGACGTGCTGGGCCTCGACTTCGCGGTCAACCAGGTCTTCGGGATCAACAAACTCCTGAGCGCGATCGTCGTGTACGCGGCACTGGGCGCCCCTTTCGCCACCTACCTCATGACGACCTACTACCGCGGCATCCCCACCGAGCTGGTCGAGGCGTCGGTGATGGACGGCGCCAGCTACTGGCAGATCTTCCGCAGGGTGATGCTGCCCCTGGCGATCCCGGCCATCACCACGGTGGCTGTCCTCCAGGTCATCCAGATCTGGGACGACCTCCTCGTGGGCCTGCTGTTCCTCCAGACGCCAGCCGTGCGCACGATCACGGTGGGGCTGGCGGTGCTGCAGAATGGGCGGGTGGTGAGCATCCCGCTGCTCATGGCCGGCTCTCTGGTGAGCGCCCTGCCCGCGATCATCGTCTACCTCATCTTCCAGCGGAACCTGATCCAGGGCCTGACCATGGGGGTGAACAAGTGACCCTCTCGGTGCACGCCGCCCCCGACCCGTCGGGGCTGCCGGCGCACGAGCGGCGTGAGCAGATCGCGAGGCTCGTGGACGAGACCCAGCGGGTGAGCGTGTCCGACCTCACCGTCCGGTTCGGGGTCACCGACGCGTCGATCCGGCGCGACCTCATCCTCCTCGAGGGGGTGGGCCGCCTCCGGCGCGTCCATGGCGGCGCCGTCAGCCTGGCGGCGAAGCTGGCTGGCAGCGTGTACGCCAACAAGCTGCGCGTGCACCGCGAGGAGAAGGCGCGGATCGCCGCCGCAGCCGCCCGGCTCGTCCGCCCGGGCGAGATCGTCCTGTTCGACTCGGGGACCACCGTCGCCCAGGTCGCGATGCAGATGCCGCCCGCGCTCCGGGCGCCAAGCGCGATCACCGTCGTCACGTACTCGCTGCCCGTCATCGACGAGATCGGCGGCTGGGAGGCGCCCCACCTGGTGGTGGTGGGCGGGCTCTACCTGCCCGACTACCGCGCGTTCGTGGGGCCGGGGGCGATCGACGGCCTCAGGACGCTGACGGCCGACACGATCTTCGTGGGCTGCGACGGGCTCAGCGTGGAGTCGGGGCTTACCACACCCCACGTCCTGGTCGCCGAGGTGGGCGCCGTCGCGACCTCGCGGAGCCGGCGGGTGGTTGCGGTGGCCGACTCCTCCAAGCTGGGGCGGCAGGGCTTCACCACGATCGTGCCGCTCTCGCAGGTCCAGGTCCTAATCACCGACACGGGCGCCGAACCGGAGCGCATCGAGGAGATCCGCGGGGCGGGGGTCGAGGTGCTGCTGGCTTGACCGCCGCCGCGACGGTCCGGGAGGCCGCCTGGGAGGGACTCCCGGCCCTGACCCTCGACAACGGGCTGGTGTCGGTGACTCTGGTCCCCCAGATGGGCGGCCATGTGGCCTCCCTGTTCGACGTCGCCGGCGGCCGCGAGCTGCTGTGGCGGAACCCGCGGCTGGCGCCTAGGCTCGCCCCCTACGGCGCCTGGTTCGACGACTGGTGGTCAGGGGGATGGGACGAGATCTTCCCGGGCGGCGAGGAGTCCACGCTCCACGGCGAGCGGCTCCCGTACATGGGCGAGCTGTGGTGCACGCCCTGGACCGCGTCCTCCGCTGTTGCGCCGGACGGATCCGAGGCCGCCGTCACCGCGACGGCGCTCGGCAACGTAGCCGCCGCGCGGTTCACGCGGCGGCTCGCGCTGCGGGCGGGGCAGCCGGTGCTGTGGGCCAGCTACCGCATCGAGAACCTCGACGTCCGTCCGCTGCCGTTCACGTGGGGCGTGCACCCGGCGTTTGCGGTGGGCGCCGAGCACCGGATCGACCTGCCGGAGAACGCCCTCATGGAGGTGGGCGTCGCCTCCGCGCCGCTCATGGGCGCGGTCGGACAGCGGTACGCATGGCCGTCACTGCCGGTGTCGGCTCCGGAGCCCTCGCCAGGCGTCCGCGACGGCGTCCGCGACATGTCCGCCGTCCTCGGCCGCGAGGTGGGCGTCTTCGGCGGCCACTGGGCCACGGGCCTCAGTGACGGCTGGTTCGCACTCACGGACACGAGGGCCCGGCGTGGGGTCACCGTGGTCTTCGACAGTGCCGTCTTCCCGGACGCCTGGCTGTGGCAGGTCTACGGCGGCTGGCGGGGTCACGAGCTGCTCGCCATGGAGCCGTGGACCAGCCATCCGCAGGAGCTCGGGGGTGCCCTCGCCGCGGGCCGCGCGCAGATGCTGGCGCCGGGCGAGCGTCTCGAGACCTGGGTGGCCTTCGTGCTCCACGAGGGCCTCGAGCGGGTGACCGGTGTTGACCGGGGCCCTGACGGGCTCGTCGTTCGGTAGCGGGACCCTCCGTCAGGGCGGTCCAGGATAGCCGGACAGGTCGCGCAGCACTGCCAATCGGCCCTCCGTCGGGAGCTCCCTCGCGGGCGTCGGCCCCACCCCTCACGCGCGTCGGACGCGCCAACCGCCCCCGCTTCCTGCCGGAAGGTCCCGCGTCTCTCAGCCCACGGGTCCAGTGCTGCGCGACAGATGGCCCCTAGGAGGCGCAGCCCTCCTTGGGCACAGTACCGGTGCGGTCCCGGGGCGCAGGCTCCGGCTCGGCCGCGGCAGCCACGAGGGAGCGGTGAGGACGAGCGGCGCAGGGCCCGGGGGCGCGAGGATCGCAGTGCAGCTGGCGATCTTCGACTTCCCGCTGCTCGTGGCCGGCTTCCGCTCCATCATCGACGCCGAGCTGGACATGGAGGTCACCGGCACGGCGGGCACGCTGGAGTCCATCACCGAGTCGCTCGCCCAGGCACCCGCGGACGTGGTCATCGCCGAGTGCCAGCCTCTGTCGGCCCCGGGCAGCTCCGCCTTCGAGGCGATCGAGCGGGTCCGCGCCGCGGCGCCCGGGGCGAGGATCATCGCGCTCGAGTGCCGGAGCGGCAGCGGCAGCGAGCAGTTCTCGATGGCCCTCAAGGCCGGAGCGGACGGATTCCTCACCCGCGAGGCCGAGCCGTCCGACCTGGTGGCGGCGTTGCGGTCGGTGAGCCGGGGCCAGACCTACGTCTCGCCGTCGATCGTGACCAGGATGGTCAACACGTACGTGCTCCGCAGCCCCGACGCCCCGGCCGAGGACGCCTACGCCACCCTCTCCGAGCGCGAGCGCGAGGTGCTCCTGCTGGCCGCCGTCGGGCACACGAACCGCGAGATCGCCAAGGTGTTCCACCTGTCCGAGCAGACGGTGCACAACTACCGCGCGAACATCATGGAGAAGCTGGGCTTCCACGACCGCACCGAGCTGCTCAAGTTCGCGATCCGCCGGGGGATCATCAGCGTCGCGGACCTGTAGCCGGTCGCGGCCCGAGACCCTCGGCTGCGCGGCGTTACGCCAAGGGCGGCCACGCGTCCTGAGGGCGGAGGCGAAGCATGCGGGCGAAGCGTCGATGGCGACCGCGGCGACGAGACGACCGCGCCCGGGTCGGCAGCACGGACCTCGCCGACTGGATGCTGCAGAGCGAGATCGGCTGGGGCATGCCGCACTGGCTGTTCGCCGTGCCGGGGATGCTCCGCCAGCTGGCGCTCGCGCTCGGCCGGGCGGCCGCGTGGCCCTCCCGGCACCGCGGTCCGGGGAGCGGCATGGCGCGCCGGCGACGCGCTGGGCTTGACGACGCGGCAGGGCCGGCTCCCCCGGCGGGACAGTGCCGGAGGAGCCGCGACCGGACGGGGAGACGTCCGAACGGGTGGGGAGGCCCGTCGATACCCTGAGCCGGCGCCAGGCGGGAAGGTTTCAGTCGGTCGGCGCCGCTACTTCGCGGCGGCGTCCACGGCGGCCAGGACCTTGGTCGGGTCGAGCGACGAGCCTGAGAACCGGGCGACCTCCTTGCCGTGGGCCCGCACCACCACCGCGGGCGCCGCCTTCAGGCCCATCCCCGTGCCGACCGCCGTCTCGGCCTCGATCGCCGACGCCGTGGCCGGACTCGTCATGCAGGCGTCGAGCGCGGTGACGTCCCAGCCCAGCTTGGCTGCCAGCCAGAGCAGCCCGCGCGTCGTGAACACGCCGGTCTCGGCCCCCTGCGCCGAGACCGAGAGGATGTCGTGGGCGAACCAGGCGGTGCGCTCGCCGTCGTCGGCGCCGCACCGGATGAACGATGCGGCGAGGGCGGACTCGCTGCCCAGGGCGGCGAGGTCGCGCAGGACCAGCCGCACCTTGCCGGCCGCGATCCGCGTGCGCAGCTCGGGCTCCAGGGTCTGGGCGATGGCGGGCATGCCGGTCGCCTGGTAGTCGACCCAGAGCTCGACCGTGACCGGGGCCGAGGACGGCCCGGCCGTCCTGCCGCTGGTCGCCGTGTCCGCCCACGGGTCGCCTGACGGCCGCACCGACGGCGCGGGGGTCGGGGTCGCGCCGGACTTGGCGGCGGCGTCGACCGCCGCGATCAGCGCGGTGATGTCGGGGACGCCGGCGAAGGTGCGCCCCGGGATGTCCACGGTCGGCGTCGAGGTGACCGACGCCCGGACGCCGGCGGCCGTGTCGGCGAGCACCTCGACCAGCACGTCCTGGCGCTGGGTGCAGGCGGTGTACGTCGCCTCGTCGGCGCCCACGCCGGTGGCGAGCCGAGTCAGGGTCGCCTGGGAGAAGGTGCCCTGGTTCTCGCCGTTCTGGGCGGCATAGACGGCGTCGTGCATCTCCCAGTACTTGCCCTGCTCGCCGGCACAGCGCACCGCGATGGCGGCGTCGAGCGACTCGGGCCCGAGGAACACGAAGTCGCGGTGCAGCACGGCCACCGTCCCGTCGGCGATCCGCGAGGCCAGCAGCGGCAGCGCCGTCTCGGCGAAGCGCGCGCAGAACGGGCACTGGTAGTCGGCCCAGTAGGTGAGCAGGACCTTGGCAGACGGGCTGCCCAGGAGCGGGCCGTTTGACGGGAGGCCCTCGATCGGCGATGTCGGGGAGGGCGCGGCCGACGGCGGCGCGGACGGCGTCGACGACCCGACGGCGGCGGCCTCCGAGCTGGCCGGCGCGCTCGACGCTGCCGGGCTCCACGCGGGCGCGGTGGCGCGCCCGACCACGATGCCGGACCCGAACACCAGCCCGACGACGAGGATCGCCGCGATGGGCCGCACGAGGCGGCCGCTGCCGCGGGCGCCGGAGGCGGGCCGGAGGCGGCCGGGCCGGGACGGGAGTTCGTTGCCCTCGGCGAACCCCTCGTCCTCATCGTCGAGGGCGTCGGGCGGGTCGATCCGCTCCGGGTCAGCCGGCCTCGCTCCCTCTGGGAAGGGCTCGCCGGGGCCCGGGTC
>JAJYGO010000448.1 GCA_021785115.1 Chloroflexota bacterium
GCAGGTCTCGGGCGCGCTGGGCGAACTCCGCATAGTCATCGACGACCATCGGCCGACCGCTGCCCACGACCGTCCAGCCCAGGCCGGTCCCCTTCGGCAGCCGATACCCGGCGAGCGGCTCGAACACGCCGGTCGCGATGGCCATGACCAGGTCGACTTCGCCCTGGGGGCCGTCCTCCAGCAGATAGAGGAACCCGTTCCGCACGCCGACGAGGGTGGCCGCCCGGTCGACGATGTCGCGCAGGAGCTCGGCCGGCGCGAGGTGCTCCATCAGCCGGAGCGTCGTCTCGTCGATGGCCGCGAGGTACGGATCCCGGGTGGGGTCCAGGCCCCCGGACCGCGAGGTGGCCGGCGGCTTCACCAGGTAGAGCTGCCGGTCGGCCAGGGAGACGAGCTCGTCCTTGGTCGTCCCGTCGTCGGGGTGGACGGCGATGCCCACGCTTGCCGTGACCAGCGGGCCTGCCTGCTCGGTGAGGCGCGCGACGGCTGCCCTTACGCGTTCGGCGACCTCGCGAGCCGCGGTCGCCCCCGCCCTCGGCAGGATGACGGCGAACTCGTCGCCGCCGTAGCGGTACACGCGGTCCTCGTCGCGGAGGGTCTCGCGCATCGTCGTCGAGATCCGGGCCAGGAGCGCGTCCCCAGCGGGGTGGCCGTGCGAGTCGTTGTAGTTCTTGAACCTGTCCAGGTCAATCATCAGCAACGCGAACGGCGTCCCGGCCGCGACCGCATCGCCCAGCTCGCGCTGGAACGCGCCGTGGTTGCGGAGTCCGGTCAGTGCGTCGTGCTCGGCGCGCGTCACCACCTCGCCGTGCATCTCGGCATTGCGCAGGGCGATCGAGGCCTGGGCGGCGAACAGCTGGACCAGCTCGAACTCATCGCGCGAGAAGTGCGCCTCGTCCCCGCCCATGCGCGACACGTTGAGCGTGCCCGCGACCTCGCCGTCGATCATCAACGGGCAGACGATGAGCGACTCCGCCTCGTCGGGCGTGCCCGGGATGGTGATCACGCGCGGATCGAGGTGGGCGTCGTTGGCCAGTACCGCGGCCGCCTCACGGGTCACCCAGCCGGTGAGCCCAGAGTCGACCGGCGTCTGGTGCTGGAGGATGAGCTCTGAGAACCGGTCGCGGGCGACGAGCGCGCGCCGGGTGCTGGTGGTCCAGTCGATCCGGTAGATGGTGAGCGCGTCGTACGTGACGACCGTCTTGAGCAAGTCGGCGATGGTCTCGAGCACGCTGGCCGGGTCGAGAGTCGAGAGCAGCTTCTCGCTGACCTCGAGCAGGCGCCGCTGGCTCTCGAGCCGGTGCTGGAGCTCGGAGCGCTGGCGGTGGACCTCCCCGAACGCCTCCGCGTTGGCGAGCGCCTGGGCCGCGTAGCCCGCGAAGATCTCGAGCATGCGCTCGTCATCGTCGGAGTACTGGTCGTAGCCCCCGGTGGACACGACGATCACGCCCATCACCCGGTCTTCCCAGGACATGGGCACCAGGAGCATCGACTCCGCGCCCCGGCTCGCGCCGATCTGGACGGAGCGGCCGTCCCTGGCGGCGTCGCCCAGGCGGACCGTGGAGTTGTTGCGGGCGACCCATCCCGTGAGGCCCGTGCCGATCGGCACGCGGAGCATCTCGGTGGTGGGCCGGCCGATGCCCATGAACTCGCCCTGGAAGGCGATCGGCTCGCACATGCTGGTCGCGTCGTCGATGCGGTAGACACGGATCGTGTCGTGGCGGATGAGGCGGTCCATGCCGGCGACGATCGCCTCGCCGATCCCCTCGGTGTTCTGGATCCGGTTGAGGCGTGCCGAGAGATCCTGGATGGCCTGCAGACGCGCGGCGCCCGTCCGGACCGAGTTGAACAGCCGCGCGGTGGCGACGACGCTGGCCATCTGGTGGGCGAACGAGGAGCACAGGTCAAGCTCGGCGGGCGTCCACCGGACCGCGGCGCGGTGGCAGAGGACCAGGAGCGCGATGGGCTTGTCGCGGAAGACCAGCGGCACGTTCACGACGGTCCGCAGACCCATCCGCCCGTAGACGCGTCCGAAATGGGGGGCGCGCGCCGGATCCTCGTACACGGTCGGACGGTGCTCCTCAGCGGGCCGCCAGGGCCTCGTCGAGCGGCGCGTGAGCTGGGCGGCCGCGTCGAGCAGCTCCTTGCGCAGTCCGACGTGGGCCGCGAGCTGGAGCGGGTGGTCGCCGTCGCCCAGAAGCCACAGGCCCGCGAGCTCCGCGCCGAACAGGGACTGGGCCCCGGCGAGCACGTCGCCGAGGACCACGTCGAGCTCGAGGTCGGGGCTGATGCCCGCCACGATCTGCTCGAGGGCGAGGTGACGCGCGTTCTGCAGGGATCGGTCCGGCCGCGCCGGGGCCTTGGGCCCGCGTTTCACCGGCTTGGGCTGGGTGGTGTCGTCGAAGGCGAGCGCCATGGACGGACCGGCGACTCCGTACGACGCCGGCTGCGGTGGCTGCGGGCCGCAGCGAAGGCGCTGGCGTCAACGCTACGCTCCCGTTGGTCGGGTGCGCGACAGTACGGAGGTCACTCCCTGACTGGGGCTCCTGCCGGTGGCGGAATGACGTAGCCGGACGGGGCGATTTCGTCTTGTTCGTGGTGCACAATCGCTCGCCCCGGCGGCAGAATGGCGGCAGGCGGCGCCACCGGCGTCGTGCACGCGGAGGCAGGCCCCCATGCGCATCGCGATCCTCGGAGCCGGCAACGTGGGTGGTGGCCTGGGCAGGGCGTTCGCGGCCGCGGGCCACGACGTCGTGTTCGGCGTCCGCGACCCGGAGAGCGTCAAGACACTTGCAGCGCTCGCGGACATCCCCGATTCCGTCGCCGCCTCGCCCGGGGCGGCGGTGGAGGGCGCCGACGTGGTGGTGTTCGCCGTGCGACCGGTGGCCATCAGCGCGACGGCCTCGGAGCTGCCCCCGCTGGCAGGTAGGGTCGTGATCGACGCGATGAACCGGTTCGACGCCGAGGCCACCGCCCGCTCGACCACGCAGGACCTCGCGCAGCTGCTGCCAGGCGCCAAGCTGGTCAAGGCGTTCAACACCATCGGCTTCGAGAACTTCGCCTCGGCCCGTGCGCGCTCGATCCCGGCCGCCATGTTCATCGCCGGCGACGACGAGGATGCCAAGCGCGTCGCGATGGGCCTGGCCGAGCAGATCGGGTTCCAGCCCGAGGACGCCGGCGGCATGGCGAACACCAAGGTGCTCGAGGAGATGGTCAAGGTCTGGATGGCGCTCGCGCAGGCGCACGGCCGGACCGTCGCGTTCGCGATCTCGGAGGGTTAGGGCCGTATCGAACGGGGGCCCAGCGGCCGGCCCCGGCCCCGGCCCCGTGTCAGCGTCTGCTTGCGCGCCCGCGAGTCAGGTGGGACTCACTCCGGCGGCGGCCGAGCGCGGGCCAGGTCCTGAGAGCCCGAGTTGCGCCGTTGACCATGCACGAGGGCGCCTCGAGTGAGTCGGTCGCGACTCGGCGGCACGGCCCGGCGCATCGAGGCGGTCGGCAGCCCTACTTCGCAAAGCGGTACACCTCGTCCGTGCCCGACGCCTCGGCGAGGAGGAGCGTCCCGGCGTCTCGGGCCGCGTGCAGACTGGCCACCACGGTCGGGGCCACCATGTCGCCGTGGACGAACACGTACGTGGCCCCGAACTTCCGCGCAGACGCCAGCCACGCGTCGAGGTTCGCGCTGGTGACGACCTTCCGGATCGCGACGAAACCGTGCGGCAGGAACCCGCTCCAGCCGCCGAGTCGCGGATGCCCGTCCACGGTGGACGCCATCATCTCGTAGGAGACGAAATCGCCCGTCGCCGGAAGCTCGACAACAGGTCCGGCAGGCTGGGTCCTCAGCCAGGCGTAGGCCGCCGGGAGCTGCGCGCCCCACGCGACGGTCTGGACCGGGACGCTCGCCGAGTAGTCCACGCCGAGAGCCAGGACCAGTGCCAGGATCGCGATCATCCGTCGTGAGCCTCGCGGCACGTGCTCCATCAGCCGAACCATCGCTGTCGCCCCGAGGACCGCGACCACAAGGAGGACGATCAGCCCGAATCGTGCCGGGGACCGCAAGCTCTCCAGGAAGAGCGGCAGCGCAAGCCAGTGATACGGCAGCGGCAGGAGCCCGGCCTGGCTGGCGGGCGCATGGGCTGCGTTCGGCCAGAGGTACGGCCCGAGGCTGAACAGGACGCTGATCGCGCCCATCACGAGCCAAGGGGTCGCGTCGCGGAGACGGCCCCAGTCGCGGCGGATCAGTGCGATGGCGGTGCCCGCGAGCAGGAAGAGCAGCACCACGGCACCCGGGAACAGCTCCCGTTCGTCGATGCCGGTCGCCGGACGCTGAGCGGTGAAGAGCCCGTGCAAGGCAAGGCTGTCCGCAGCCGGCGTGAGGTAGTCGTTGAGGCGCGCGGAGAACTGGAACGTGTCGGTCGACGATCGGGAATAGCCCTGCAGGCGCAGCACGACGTACGGAACGAGCAGCACGAGGCTGATGGCGCCGGCCACGACGCCGGGCCGGATCAGCGCGCGGAGGTGGGCGACGACATCATGGCGATCGCGTGCCAGGACGAGCCGAACGGCGACGTAGAGCGGCTGCGTGAGCACGAGCAGGAGCAGGTAGTTGAGCGACGTCGTCGCCGCGGCCACGATCGCGAAGGCCCAGATCAGGGCTCCACGGCGGGACCGCTCGCGCAGGGTCATCTCGAGGCCCAGGAACGCCAGTGCCACCGTCCATGACTGGAGCAGCTGGAGGTGGATCACGTGCTCTATCCGGAAGCTCGCGAAGGCGAACGCGGTGCCCACCACGAGTCCGCCGACCCGCGAGCCCGTCACGTACCGGCCCAGGAGGTCGCCGCAGACGGCCGTCACCGCGAATGACAGGACGGTCAGGAGGTTGAGCACCAGGAGCGCGTCCGCGCCCATGAGGTGGAGGGGGAGCGCCAGCACCTGGAGCCCGATCTGGTCATCGGCCATCGCCAGGGTGAAGTGGGCCGGATAGAAGAAGTACCCGTCGAAGATGTGGAGCAGGTCGAGGCTGAGCAGCCGACGGGTGACGTTCTCGAGGACCGTCGCCTGGAAGCCCGGGTCGCGGATCGAGTGCGGCACCGATGTCGTCATCGCCGTGAGCAGTGGCCACAGGACCACCGAGGTCAGCAGCGCGTAGAAGCCGAGGGCCGCCAGGTCTTCGGGCCGGATCGCCCGCGCTGCCCGGGCGATGCCTCCTCCGCCGCGCGCAGCCAGGTTTCGCGCGCCGCTCACGGGGACCAGTCGATCCGGGTCACGACACCGAGTGTACGGGGAGTGAAACGGCACTGGCTGGTCCGTTTCGACCCCGAGCCCCCGGCGCGACACCTCTGGGGCGCCGGGGTCGACCGCCACTGCCGGCTTGCCAACGCCGTCGCGCGACTGGTTGATCGGCTCGGCCTGTTGCCGCATCGTGCCGCCGAGCGGCTGCGGGGCGTGATCGGCGGCAATCTGTAATGGACTTGAGATCACCGTGCCGTCGGGGGCGCGCCCATAGTTGCCCAATGGTTGGGTGGCACGAGGCTCCCCACACGCCCCAACCAGGCCCGCGCTGTGCGGCTGCCGGTTTGACGTTCTGGGTCAATGACAAGGCCAGCTCGACCGAGGAGGGTCTGATGTCCCAGCAGCCGCCGCCCCCGTACAGCCCGCCCCCCTCGAGCCCGGCCCCATACGCCGCTCCCGCGCCGCAGGCGTGGGTCCCTCCGGTCGCTGGACCGGCCGCCGGCGTCTCGTACGCGAGCGGGGGCTCGCGTCTCGTCGCCTACATCATCGACTGGGTGATCGCCTGGATCCTCATCTTCGTGATCTCGCTCGTCCTGGGCTCGGTGATGGCGGCCGGGGCCAGCAGCAACAGCGGCGCGGTGGCGGGGACCAGCCTTCTGGTCTGGATCATCGCGCTGTTCGTGATCACGCTCGGGTACTTCCCGTGGTTCTGGTCCCACGGCGGCGCCACCCCGGGCATGAAGATGCTCCACATCCGGGTGGTGCGCGAGGTTGACGGCGGTCGCGTGACCGGCGGCCAGGCCATCATGCGGCTGATCGGCTACTGGGTCAGCTCGTTCATCTTCTACCTCGGCTTCATCTGGATCCTCATCGACGCCCACAAGCAGGGCTGGCACGACAAGATCGCCAACACCGTGGTGGTCGAGAGCCGCTAGGTCCAGGGGTCAGGCGGAGGTGCTTTCCGGCGCGGGTGCCGCCGGGCGCTGTCCTGAGCTCACCGGGCGCCGGTTGGCGCCTCTGCCGCCATACACCGCTTGTCTTGGGGAGCACCCCGTCGCGCGCCCTCTCTTGAGTTGGCACGAGAGGGGCGCCGTCTCTCAGCCTGACGACGTGCCTACGGCGTGAAGTAGCCGGTGACGTCGAAGACCACGTGGGCCGTCCGGCCGGCGGACGAGGCGTAGGTGGCCGACAGGGTCCCGCCCGCGCCGAGGGCGACCGTGACCCCGTTGGCCCGGTTGTCGCCGGTCGGGAAGTTGAGCGTCGAGCTGGTGGGGGCGCCGGTCGGCACCGGGCCGAGGAACAGGTAGCCGGCGCCGGTCTGCTGGGTGACCGTGAGGTTGCCCGTGACCGCGACCGCGCCGGCCGGCACCCCGCCCCGGCCGGCGACCTGGAACGTCCGGGCCGCGTTCGCGCTGAAGGGGCCCGAGAGGCCGTTCCCGCTGCGCGTGTCGAGCAGCCGGACGGGGTCGAGCGCGTGGTACGTCGAGCCCGTGGCGTCGGGCGTGAATGGCACGGCCGCGGACGTGAAGTCGTCCGTGGTCACCCCGGGCTCTCCGACGTACGACCGATAGAAGCCCGTGTAGACGCCGCCGGTGTAGTTCGTCGGGTCTGCCATCGCCGTGAACCCGGGCGTCCGGGTGCTGGCGAAACTGAAGACGTGCTTCGCGGAGTACGGGTCGGCAGTCCAGAGCTGGGCGATCGGCTGGTGGGTGGAGAACAGCGCGTCCACGTAGTAGGACGGGTTGTCGTGCCCGTCGGCGATCACCGCCGAGGCACCGGCGGCGGCGAAGCCGGCCGCGAAGTTGTCGAGCCGCTGCTTGGCCACCGAGAGCGTCGGCTCCGGGTTCCCGGGCTCCGAGTTCCCCGACGCGTAGCACAGGTGGCTGAGGAGCACGACGGCGTTCGGGGCGAGCCGGACCTGGCCGCCGATGTACAGCTCGCCGTAGTACGCGGTGTTGCTGTCGCCCTGGCCGGCCACCGCGTTGAGGCCGAAGCCGTCCACGCGGTCAGGCATCAGGACCGAGTTGTAGGGACTCGGGAAGCCGTTGCCGTGGCCCATGTACACGACGAGGTTCGCGCCCTGGATCGCCGACTTCACCGCGGCCCATGTCGCGTTGGGGCTGTAGATCTTGATGACGTTGGCGCTGTACTTCGCGGCCGTGGTCGCCACAGCGTCCATGTCCGACCGGTAGCTGGCCGTGGTGGTCCCGGTGGCACCGACGATCAGCACGATCTTCGGCGCGGTCGTGGCAGTCGCAGCCTCCGCGGTCGGCACGGCGAGGCCACCGAAGGCGGCGAGCAGGAAGAGCGCGAGGAGAGCGCGACGCACGATAGGGTTCACCCTAGTGAGTGGTGTCTGCGTACCGTCCCAGTCGAGCGGCCGAACCTCAATGGCGACTTCGTCCCTGCGCTGGCTCCCCGGAAGGACTACTCCCGGCCAACGAGCCGTCGTCAGCAGGCTCGCCGCAACTTCTCCGCTCGCTCGTCCCCGCCCACGGAGCAGCTCTGCGCCCCTCGGGCCCCGCGGCGGGTCTGCGCGACCAGCGCCGAACGCGTCATCGGCTACGGGCTCTGACGCTCCATCGGGCCCGAGGTCGCCGTCCGGCTCGACCCTGGCGCAGCGGCCCGGCTGTGGTATCGCAGGAGGCCTGCCTGGCGCGGTGTCAGTGCGGCGAACGGTCTACGGCGTGTAGTACCCGGTGACGTCGAACACGAGCGCCGTGTGGTCCCCCGCCCGCCCGGTGATGTAGGTGGCGGACAGGGTCCCGCCCGCCCCCAGCTGCGCCGTCACCCCGTTGGCCCGGTTGTCGCCGAGCGGGAAGTTGAGGGTCGAGGTCGACGGCGCGTTGGTCGCCACCGGGCCCAGGGCGACGTACCCCGCCCGGCTCTGCTGCGTGACCGTGAGGTTGCCGGTGACGGCGACCGCGCCGGCCGGCACCCCGCCCCGGCCGGCGACCGGGAACGTCCGGGCGACGCCCGAGCTGAAGGCGCCCGACAGGCCGGTGCCGATGCGCGTGTCGAGCACCCTGGCCGGGGCGAGCGGGACGTACGTGGCGCCGCCCAGGGGAGTCACGGCCGTCGATGGCGCCGATGCCGGACCCGTGCCCGCAGCATTCGTCGCAGTCACGGTGAACGTGTAGGGCGTGCCGTTGCTGAGGCTGCCGACGGTGCAGGACAGTCCGCCGCTGGTGGTGCAGGTCCTGCCGTCCGGCGAACTCGTCGCCGTGTACGCGGTGATGGGGCTGCCGCCGTCCAAGGCGGGAGCGGACCACGAGACGAGGGCCGAGGCGTTCCCGGCCACGGCCACCGCCGCAGTCGGGGCGGGGGGCGGGTGGATCTGCGTCAATTGCGACACGAGCGTCGACCACGTGCCGCGCGAGTTCGCGTACTCGTCCGCCTGCCACACGGAGTATGCGTCGGTCGGGTCGGTGGCCACGCCGACATAGTCCCCCCACCGGTTGCCGACGTAGCCGGCCTGCCCCGCCTGCAGTTCGTGGTACTGGAAGTCGCCGGCCTGGGATCCCGGGGCCTGCAGGGCAGACTCAATCGCGACAGGCGTGGTGGGGCTGCTCTCCGAGTAGACGACGAAGAGGGCGCCTGTCTGCGACAGCCCGATGCCACCCATGAACGCGTCGAACCCGGGGTTCCCGAGCAGGGCGTCCTGCACCAGCGAGATGGCTCCGTCCGTCTGAACCTCGGTGACGCGCACGGCGTCCCGTTCCGTCGCGCCGAGGTCGTACGAGAACGGGTAGGTCGACACGAAGTACAGCCGGCCCGCCTGCCACACGGCGTCCGTCGGCCGCGAGTCGACTGCATTGGGCCCGATCGGGCCGTTGGGGTCCGTCGGCACGGGCGGGGCGGCAAACGCCGACACGGTGCCCAGGGCCGTGAGGTCCTGCGGCGCAAGGGTGAGGTTCGCACCCGCGCTCGTGCCGGTGAGGCTGGCATAGGTGACGTCGGTGCCCGGCCCTTCAGCAACGAGATGCACGGCGCTGCCGCCGGTCACGTTCGCTGCGGGCCGCCACGCGAAGCGTGAAGCGTCAGTCCAGGAGGAGTAGTTCACGGAGCCGCCGGCGAGCAGCTCTGACCAGTCAATCTCGGTCACGCGTGAGGTCACGAAGGTGGTGGCGTCGCAGA
>JAJYGO010000159.1 GCA_021785115.1 Chloroflexota bacterium
GATCGTCCTCCAGGAAGCGGGGTTCGACGAGGACTTCACCCCGCGCGAGCTGGTCACGCTGTACCGGCGCATGTACCCGCGCCGCCTGGACGTTGATGACGTGCTGGCGCTCGTCGGGCTCACGGATAAGCGCGACGCCCGCGTCAAGACCCTGTCGGGCGGACAGCGCCGCCGGCTCGACCTCGCGCTGGGGCTCGTCGGCGATCCCGACCTGCTCTTCCTCGATGAGCCGACGACCGGCTTCGATCCATCCGCGCGCCGCCGGGCGTGGGAGCTCGTCGATGCGCTGCGCGATCTCGGCAAGACCGTCCTCCTGACGACCCACTACATGGACGAGGCGGAGCACCTGGCCGACCGTCTCGGGGTGCTGGTCGGGGGCAGGCTCGTCGCCGTCGGGACCCCCGAGCAGCTCGGTGCGGCCGCCAGCACCACGTCCGTCGTGTCGTTCCGGCTTCCGCCTGCGGCCGCCCCGGACGACCTGCCCCGCTTCGACGGCCGGCTCTCGCAGGACGGGAGCGACTGGCGTCTCGAGACCGCCGAGCCCACGCGATCGCTCAACGAGATCACGGCGTGGGCCATCGCCCGCGGCGTCGATCTGTCATCGCTGTCCGTCGGACGCCCGTCGCTCGAAGACACGTACCTCGCGCTCGTCGCGGCCCACGACCCGGGCAGCGCGACCGGCACGGCACCATCCGACGAGGTGCCCCAATGAGCGTGCTGGCGCACCTCGTGCCGCATGCCACGATCGAGCGACGCCCCGCGACGGTGGGCATGGTCCGCGACCAGATCGGCTACGCCTTCCGCGAGCTGTTGCGAGCGCGCATCCTGCTCGTGTTCACCTTCGTGCTGCCGATCATGTGGCTGACCATCATCGGCCTCGTCGCGGGCAACGAGGCCGTCGACCAGGCGACCGGCGTTCGCGTGATGCAGTTCGCCACGCCGATGGCGGTGGTCATGGCCGCGGTGTTCGCGGCCTACCCGCCCGTGGCGATGGGCCTGGGGGTCGCGCGCGAGCAGAAGATCATGAAGCGGTTGCGCGGCACGCCGCTGCCGATGTGGATCTACGTCGCCGGCCGGGTGGGCGCCGCGGCCGTGCTGGCGACCATCTCCGTCCTCGTGATGCTGCTCCTGGGCGTGGCCGAGTACGACGTCCAAGTCCAGTGGCAGACCGTGCCGGCCACGCTCATCACGCTGCTCGTCGCGATCGCCTGCCTGGCTGCGCTGGGCCTCGCCGTGGGAGCCCTGGCGCCCTCCGCCCGCACGGCGCAGACCCTGGCCGTCGGATCGGCCGTGGCCGTCCTGTTCCTGTCGGGGATGATGACGATCGGTTCGACCCTGCCCGCCTGGATGGACTCGGTCGGCTGGATCTTCCCGGTCCGGCCGCTGCTCGTCTCGCTCCAGGACCAGTTCAACCCATTCCTCCACGGCCCCGGCTGGAACCTGCAGGCCCTGGCCGTTATCGCGGCCTGGGGGCTGGCAGCGGCCCTCGTCGCCTCGCGCGTGCTCGAACGCGAGCCGTCATGGCGGGCGGCCACCGGGGGTCGCGGGCGTCGGGCCTCGACGGTGTCGCCGGCTGCCCGGGTCGAGCATCGAAGCCTCATGGCGAGCGCACCCGGGGAGCCGAGCGCCCTCGCCCTGGCGTTCGACCAGGTGCGCTGGGCGAACCGGGGAACGCTGCGGGACCTCGGGGATGTCGTGTTCGCCATCGCGATGCCTGTGGCTCTGTACGCCCTCATCGGCTCGATGTACCCGCACGCGGACTTCTTCCCAGGCACGCCGCTCGTGCGGTTCTTCGCCTGCAGCATGGCTGCCTACGGCGCCGGTGTCACGGCGTTCGTCAACCTGCCGGTGGCGGTCGCGCGGGCCCGCGAGCAGGGCGTCCTCAAGCGCCTGCGGGGCACGCCGCTGGCGACATGGCAGTACCTGCTCGGCCGGATCGCATCGGCGGCGCTCATCTCGCTGCTGACCGCCGCGCTGGTGTTCGGGGTGGGGCTGGCGTTCTTCGGGGTTCCGCTCTCACCCGAGCGGTTGCCGCTGGCGCTGGCGGTGTTCGTGCTGGGGACGCTCACGCTCGGAGCCTGCGGCTTCGCGCTCATGGTGCGGACGGGGAGCGCCCGCGCCACGGCGGTCACGGGCCTGAGCATCCTGCTGCCGCTGTCGTTCTTCTCGGACGTCTTCCTCTCGGGCGGCGGGCCCGGCTGGATGGCGACGGTCGGGTCGATCTTCCCGCTGCGGCACTTCGTCCACGCCTTGTACGGGTCCATCGACCCGTCCGGGGTATCGATCGCCTGGACCGACATCGGGGCGATGGCGGCGTGGTTGGCCGCGGCAATGATCGTCGCGGTCCGATTCTTCCGGTGGGAGCCGAAGAGCTGAGTGATCACCGTGCCGGGGCAGTCTGGTGCCGAACGACAGTTACTGTCGGTCGGATCTTGTGAGCAGGCGAGACCGACCCGCGTGGATGGGAGGGAGTCGAGCGTGCGCACGCACGGCGTGCCCGGGCGCAGGGCCGGGGTCTCCAGGTGGACGGCGTGCTGCTGCGCCGTGGTCGTAGCTGCGTCCTTCGTGGCGGGGTGCACCTCGGGCGGGTCCGCCCCTCCGGCGGCACGCGCGTGGCTCCTGGCGGGTCGGCCGATGACCGCCTGCACCATCAGCGGTGAGGTCCCGGTGAAGGCGGCGGTCGCCGGATACTGCGGCACCCTGCAGGTACCGGAGGACCGGGCGAGCCCATCGGGCCGCCAGGTCGGACTGCACGTGGCGATCGTCCCCGCCGCGACGCCCCATCCTGTCCCGGATCCGTTCTTCGCCCTTGCCGGGGGCCCGGGCGACGCGAGCACGTCGTTCTTCGCCTGGCTGCCGGGGCTGTACTCGGACGTCCACGCCCGCCACGACATCGTGATGGTCGACCAGCGGGGCACCGGCGCGTCGAACCCCCTGGCCATGCCGCCGGTGCCCGACACGACGGGCCTGTCGGCGGCCGAGACGGATGCGCAATTGGCCACCTGGGCGAGCGAGGGCCTCGCCGCCCTGGACGCCGACCCGCGCATGTACACGAGCACGGTCGCGGCCGACGACCTCGACGCCGTCCGGACAGCCCTCGGGTACGAGCGGATCGACCTCTACGGCACCTCCTACGGCGGCGAGCTCGCGCAGTACTACCTGCGCCAGCACCCCGATCACGTTCGCGTGGCGATCATGGATGGCTCGACGCCGCTCGACGTGCCGGTCCTCGAGCGCATGGCGGCGAGCAGCCAGCACGCGCTGGATCTTCTCCTGACCCGCTGCACGCAGGACCCGGCATGCGACGCCGCCTTCCCGAACCTCCGACAGGAGTGGTCCACGCTGGTGACGGCGTTCGCCAACGGCATCACGGTCACGGATCCGAACAGCGGCCAGACCGGCACTGCCACGCTCGCCATGGTCGGGCCGTCCATCCACGCCGCCCTGCTCACCGCCACCGGCGCGGCACAGCTGCCGCTGGCGATCCACCTTGCCGCCGAGGATCGGTGGGACCAGGTGAACCAGCTGGTGCCGCCCGCTCCTTCCATGGGCATCTCGACCAGCCTCATGCACGACGAGATCCTCTGCTCGGAGGCCTGGGCCCGCCTCGACCCCGGTGAGGTCGCGCGACTGGGAGCCGGTTCATACGCCCTGCCCTTCGTGGAGGGCTGGGCGCAGCAGTTCGCCGCCCTGTGCCCCCACCTGCCCACGGGCGTGGTGCCGGCCGACGACGCCGCGCCGGTCCGGACCACGGTCCCCGTGCTCTGGCTCACCGGTGACGGCGATCCCCAGGACCCGCCCTCGAACCTGACCGGCGTGCCGTCCCAGGAGCCGAACGCCGCGATCGTCGTGATGCCCGCCCAGGAACACGTGGTGGGCCACCTGGGCTGCGGGCCGTCGGTCATCGCCGCCTTCCTGGACGCCGGCACGGCCGAGGGTCTCGACACGAGCTGCGTGGCCCAGGGCGCCAACCCTGCCCCGACCTTCCACCTGCCCTCGGCGACCCAGTAGGCGGGCGCGCCGCCTGCGCCGCGGATCGGCCGCAAGAGGTCCCAGAGCGCGTCGCCGACTCCGAGCACACGCCCCTCCGGCCCCACCGGCCTCGGGGTGCTGGGGTGTGCGAGCGGGCGAGGGGACTGCTACACCGGGAGCCGCGTCACCCGGCCCTCGGTGTCGGCGACCTCGATCCAGCCGGATCCTGTCGCGAGATTCGCGTCGAGCTGGCAGCACTCGCCGCCGCCGCTCCAGCAGAGGCGAAGCCCGGGACCCTGCGCTGTGACCTCGAGTTCGCCGCCAAACGCCGGGTGCCGGTTCCGCAGCCGGACCAGCTCGAGGACGCGGCGGACCACCGGACTCTCGAGCGCCGCGTCGATCTCCGCGGCCGTGTAGTCGTGCCGGTTGACCGCACGGCCGTCGCCCGTCGCGGCGACCGCTCGCAGGTCGTTCTCTCCGGCCAGCAGACCCACGTAGTAGACCTGCGGGATTCCCGGTGCGAACAGCTGGATGGCGCGCGCGAGGACGTACCGGTCGTCCTCCCGACCCAGTGCCGAGTAGTAGGTCGCGTTCAGCTGGTGCACATCGACTCCGCCGTCGCTGTGCACGTCCGACAGGATGCGATTGACGTTGCCGCCCCGCTCGAGGATGAGATCCGCCAGCCGCCGCATGCCGGCGGCCGGAAGGATCCCGTCGAGGTCGGGGCGCACGGGGATCCCGTCGTGACAGTCGAGCGTCGTGAACTGGCGCATCGGCGACCGGGCGAGATGCGCCGCGAGCAGGTCGGCGGACCCGGTGGCGAGGGCGTCGAGCACGAGACCCGGCAGGACGAAGTCGTACGTCCAGTAGCCTCGCTCCGCCAGCCGCCGGTGCGTGTCGTAGACATCGTGGATCTCGGGGAGGACCACGAGATCGAATGACTCGGCGACCGAGACGATCCAGTCGAGGAACTCGTAGATCTCCGGTTCGACCATGAAGCAGCTCGTGCCGGCCTTCTTGATGACGTAGCCCACGGCGTCCAGGCGGACGATCCGGACCCCCTGCTGGGCGAAGAACCGCAGCCAGGCCGTCAGCAGCCCGCGGGCAGCCGGGGACGTGACGTCGAGGTCGATCTGCTCGGACCAGTCGCGTGTCCCGAAGGACGTCCAGACCCGCTCGATCTCGCCGGTCTCGCGCACCACGACCTCGCTGAACGGCGCCTCGGGCTTGCGCAGGAAGATGCGCGCGACGTCAGCCGCGCGCGGTTCGCCACCCGGCCAGACCTTGTCGAGCGTGACGAACAGGTCGGCGTGCGGCGATCGTCGGCCGCGGCGCACGAAGTCCTCGAACTCCGGCGAGCGGCGCGAGATGTGGTTCACCATCAGGTCGAGCATGACGTCGTGCCGCTCGGCGAGGTGCCGGATGTCGGCCCAGCTGCCGAAGCGCGGGTCGATCTCGAGGTAGGTCGTCGGAGCGAATCCGCGGTCCCCGGACGAGGGGAACGGCGGCAGGATGTGGATCCCGGTGAACAGCCCGTCGAGCGGTCCGCGGAGCAGCGCCTCGATCGCGGCGAGATCGCCCCCGAGCGAGTCGGGATACGTCAGGAGCTGCGGGCCGGATCGCACGCCACCACCTCGCTGATCGCCCGGGACGCCGCCCGCGCGCTACCCACGGAGTATCGACCGGAGGGCGAGCGTCAGGCGCCTCGCCCGCGCGTCCCCGTATCCCCCCATCTGGTTGCTCAGGTACGCGAACCCGACGCCGTACTCGTCGTCGGCGAAGCCCAGTTGTCCGCCGGCACCGGCGTGCCCGAAGCTGCGTGGCCCGAGCATGGGCTGCGATGGCGGCGAGGCGAGCTGGAACCCGGTGCCCCATCGGGCGCCGTCGTCCGGAATCCCCGAGAGTTGCGGTCCGGTCGACTGTACGACCGTGGCGTCGTCGATGGACGCGGGACCGAGAAGCCGTGGCCCGTCCATCTCGGCCACGCAATGCGCGTACAGCGCGGCAAGCGACCGGGCCGTGCTGATGCCGTTGGCTGCCGGGATCTCGGCCCCCTGGATCCGCCGGTCGTTGAAGGTGACGAAGTCGCCGACGCTCGGGAACGCGAACGCGCCGCCCATCGTCAGGCTGCGCTCCACGACCGGCTGCTCGGCCGAGATCCTCGCGCTGGCCCGTGCCGCATCGGAATCCTCGTCGGGGAGCGGTGGTTCCATCCAGGCCACGGAGGCGCGGACCGCCTCGGGGAGCCCGATCCAGGTGCGGAGACCGAGGGGATCGCCCAGCCGCTGGCGGAAGTACGCCCCGGGGGTGAGGCCGGTGACCCTCCGGATCACCTCGCCGATCAGCCAGCCGTATGTCATGGCGTGGTAGAGGTGCCCTGAGCCCGGGGCCCACCACGGCGACTGTGCCTCGATGGCCAGGATCACCGGGTGCCAGGCCAGCACCTCGTCGAGCGTCAGGTCCCGGTCGAGCGCCGGCAACCCCGCGCGGTGGCTCAGGATCTGTCGCGAGGTGATCGCACCCTTCCCGTTCGCCTCGAACTCCGGCCAGTACGTCGCGACCGGGGCATCGAGGTCAAGCCGACCATCCTGCACGAGCAGGTACGCGCAGAGGGCGAGGATGCCTTTCGAGCAGGAGAAGATGACGGCCGCCGTGTCGGCATCCCACGGCCGTCCCGACCGCGCGTCGGCGATGCCAGCCCAGAGGTCGACGACCTTTCGCCCCTCGACGTAGACGGTGCAGGCGGAGCCGAGATCGGCGCACGAGCGGAAGTTCTCGAGGAAGACGTCGGCCATGGGCCCGTAGCCGGATTCCACGTCTCCGCGCAGGGTCACGGCCGCCGCGTCGGAGCGTCGCGCGGTCACGCCGGCCGCCGCCCGGGTCGTGGGGCGCTCATCCCTTCAGCGACCCCTGCAGGAGGGCGGCCACGAACTGGCGCTGGAAGACGAGGAAGACGAGGAGCGAGGGCATGAGGATGAGGAGTGCCCCCGCGCTCAGGAGCGGGATGTCCGTCGCGTAGTGCCCCTGGAACGCGCCGAGCGCGCCGGCCATGGTCCGCTGGGTCGGATCCTGGACCAGCACCAGCGCGAGCAGGAACTGGTTCCACGTCCAGACCGAGAGCAGGATGGTCAGCGAGGAGATCGCGGGCCGGGCGAGCGGGACATGGATGCGCCAGAAGAGGTCGAGGATGCCGGCGCCGTCGACCCGCGCGGCCTCGGACAGCTCCGAGGGCATGTTCACGAAGTGCGCGCGCATCCAGTAGACCGAGAACGGCATGTACAGCCCGATCAGGGGGAGGACGATCGCCAGTCGCGAGTTGAGCAGCCCGAAGCTCCGGACCAGGTAGTAGAGGGGCGTGATGATCCCCTCGAGCGGCAGCGTGAGGCCGAGCAGGAAGACGATGAAGAGCAGCCGAGCACCGGGGATGCGCAGGTGCCCGATGGCGAACCCGGCCATCGTGGCGATGACGACCGAGACCGGCACCACGCCCAGCACGATCAGCGTGCTCGAGACCAGCAACGCGGGCATGTTCGCCACCTGGAACGCCCGCGCGAAGTTGCCCCACTGCGGGTTGGCCGGCCAGTCGATGCCCAGCGGCGTAGACCCTGACGGGTGGAGCGCGGTCGTGAACAGGCTGGCGAACGGCAGCAGCGTGATGACCATCAGCAGGATCAGGACGAAGCTGCCGGTCAGCACCTCCCGGCGCTGCATGATCACAGCGGCTCTCCTCCGGTCATGCGCTGGATCGGCAGGACCACGAGCAGCACGAGGATGACGAGGACCACGGCGAGCGCCGAGGCAAGGCCCACCTGCTGCCCGACGAAGGCGAGCTGGTAGATCTCAAGGCCGGGGACCATGGTGGCAAGCCCGGGACCGCCCCCGGTGGAGATGTACACGATGTCGAAACTGGCGAGGGCGGCGATGGCGGTGACCGTGATGCAGACGGCGATCTCGTTGCGCAGGCTCGGCACGGTGATCGCCCAGAACTCCTGGATGGCACCTGCACCATCGATGCGCGCCGACTCGTAGAGCGCCGGGTCGATCTTGCTCATGCCGGTCAGGAGCAGGACCGTGCAGAGCCCGAGCAGCACCCAGACGCCGATGAGCCCGACCGCGGGCAGCGCGGTGCCGAAGTCGCCCAGCCAGGCGCGGGTGATGCCCCCCAGGCCGATCGCCGAGAGGAACTCGTTCACCACGCCCGGAAGGGCGAGCACCCAGCTCCAGGCGATCCCGGCCGCGACGAGCGGGATGACCTGGGGCAGGAAGAGCACGGTGCGAGCGGCCGTGCCGATGGGCCCGGTGACGATGCGGCGGATGAGCGACGCGACGACGAGCCCGAGGCCGACCGAGATCACGCAGAAGAACAGGATGAGCTGGAAGGCGTTCGCGAGGATCTGCAGCAGGTCAGGATTGGGGAGGACCGTCCAGGAGTTCGAGAGGCGGACCCACCGGGAGGCGCCGATGCCGTCCCAGCGATACAGGGAGTACTGGACCGTCAGGACGAGCGGCTGCAGCACGAAGACCACGTACACGATGAGCGCGGGGGCCACCATCAGCCACCCGGCCCAGTTGGCCCTGCGGAGCCCCCGCAAACGGGAGGCCCGCAGGGCCGTCACGGGGCGTCCGGTCACGCGGCTCGGCGCTTCGACGACCGACGCGTCAGCAGTGGGACCGGTCTGAGACATGGATCAGGACCCAAGTTCCTGCAGGTACTGGGTCTGGACGTACTTGAGCATCCCGGCCGGGGTCTCCTGACCGCCGACCATCTTCTGGAGCTCAGGCGTCCACCCCTGCGCGAAGATGGAACCGGTGGCGTTGGCGATGAAGCCCATCGTCCCGTTGTCCTTGAATACGTTCTGGGCGGCAGACAGCGTGTCGTTGATGATCGAGCCTGAGGCTGCCGGCGGCACCGACAGATCCGGGGGTCCGCCCGGGTACGAGCCGCCGACGCTCACGTCGATCTGGCGCGCGGTCGGGTTCGTGGCGACCCAGTTGAAGAAGAACGCCGCGCAGTCCGCGTGGGGGGCCTTGGCGGCGATGCCATACGTCAGCGGCGACGACATGGCTGCGTATGTACCACCCGCGGTCGCCGGCGGGAAGAGGAAGAACCCCACGTTGCCCGACATGAACTTGTCGTAGTTGGCGTCTTCCCAGTCACCGTTGAAGGTGAACACGCCCTCGCCCTTCTCGAACCGGCCGTTCGAGTCGGTGTACTGGATCGCGTTCGTGTCCTTGGGGAAGTACCCCGCCTGGATCCACTTCTGGAGGTGCTGCGCCGCCTGCAGGTTGGCCGGCGTGTCGATCGTGGTGCCCTTCTTCTGGAAGATCCAGTCGTTGATCGCACTGGCCGGGCCGTAGTCGGCCATCAGATCCTGCAGCGG